>NZ_AZYA01000008.1:0-51278 GCF_000513015.1 Bifidobacterium sp. MSTE12
GGGGGGGTGCTGTTTTTGGGTATCGCACCCCCGTTTCCCCTATTTCAGGGGTTTTCTTGAATACGAAAGGGTGGAATGGATGATAACGAAGGGTGTTATCGGGGGATAATGGCCGTTCAAAACCACCGGTGAGGTACGGTTTTGATACGCTTCGTGGCGTAGAAATAACCCTAGGCAGTTTTCAAGGGGGTTATTATGGCAGGCAGTCAAGGGCTGTTCACGCTCAAAGAGGCCGCTTACCTGCGGTCTCTTCCGGCTGTGAAAGAGGTGAGTGCCACTCGCATCACCTATTCCGACCGATTCAAGGTCGAATGCGTACGCCGTTACCTCAAGGGGGAATCGGCCCGCAAGATCTTCCGCGATGCGGGGCTCGATCCGTCCCTTATCGGGGCGAAGCGCATCGAACGTTGCATTGCACGCTGGAAGACCACCAAATCCATTGTCGATGAAGCCGCAAGGATCGATGCCAACGCCAGTGGCGAAGACGGCGTCGATACCGCTGCCTCCGGGCGGGTGGGGTGCATCGATGCGAAATCCGTGCTTGATAGCTACGACATCGCCAACGCGGCGTTCGCAGCGATCAGCACCAGCAAATCCGGTCGCGAAATGTTCGACGTGCGCGACTTGATCATCTACCAGCAGGTGCAGCAGATCACCGCCCTGCAAGAGAAGGTGGCCGAGTTGCAGCGTCGCATCGAACATTTGACCGATGTCGCCGCTGCCAGGAATGTCGCGACCGAAACCGCGGCGGCGACCGACTGAGGGGACTGACAAGACCAGGTTGGTAGATGTGCGAACTGCGGACATGAGGCGAGCCTGTAGCCAACCAATCCAAAAGACGACGGGTAGTAGCGGTAAGTGAAGCGGCCGCTACGCCCGTCGTCTTTTGTTTGACCTGTGCGGGGTGGTCGGGCATCTCCACCTACAATGGTGGGTATGGCATCTAAAGGAAAACCCTCACCGAGGTCGGCGGTAAAGCCCTTAAGCGACGCGCAGGTGGCGAAACTGGCGGCGGCACATCATCTGGTCGATCCCACCCGTGACTTTCCGACCGGACCGCGAACGGCCAATACGGCGGAAATCGAAGCGCAGAATCCCAAGGCTACGCACCGGCTGCTGACCGGCTGCGACGTGGTGCTCCGCAACCGCAGCAAGGTGCGCGCGTGGGGGCTTGAGCATGTGCCGGAAACCGGTCCGTTCATCACCGCGGCGACGCATGTGACCATGTACGACGTGTTCGTGCCGATGGTCGGCCTGTTCCATCAGGGACGCCGCCCCCGTTACATGGCGAAAGCCGAAATGGCGACCTGGCCGCTGATCGGCAAATGGTTCCAGCTGGTCGGCATGCAGCCCGTGCAGAGACGTTCAGGTAAGGCAAAGGCCATCGAAGAGACGTCGATCGAAATTCTGACCTCCGGACGACCGCTGACCGTGTGGCCGGAAGGCACCGTGACGCGCGACCCCCAGAAGTGGCCGATGAGCATGAAGAACGGCGTGGGCGTGATAGCGCTGGAATCCTCACGCAGACTCGGCTACCAAGTACCGCTGTTCTGCTCCGTGACGTGGGGTGCGGCAAGCATCAACCACTTCTGGCCGTGGCCGCGCAAGAACGTGGTGATGTGCTACGACGCGGCGCTGGATTATGCGGATCTGCTGGAGGGCTCTTCCGAGTGGGGCGAGAGCGTGCCGGAACACCTGGCCGATGAGCTGACCCGCCGCATCCGCGTGCGCATGACCGAAATCATGGCCGAAATCCGCGGCGAGCAAGCACCTGACGGCTATTGGGACTACCGCACCATGAGGCGCGTGAGGGAGTAAGCGGGGCTCACCTTTGCCGGCGCAAACGGCGGATTCCATACCGAGTCGGCTGTAGCATAGGGGAAGCAACGTTGAAGGCGGTAATCCGCGGGAGCGATCCAAGGAGCGAAACAATGACGAACGTGACGGTACTGGGCGCAGGTGCTTGGGGAACGACCTTCGGCCAGGTGCTGGCCGACGCGGGCAACAACGTGACCATGTGGGCCATCGAGCCGGAAATCGTGGAAGGCATCCGCGACCACCATCACAACGGCGTGCGCCTGCCCAGCGTGGCGGTGCTGCCGAGCAACATGACCGCGACCGGCGACCGGGCCGAGGCCGTGCGTGACGCCGACATCATCATCGTGGCCATCGCGGCGCAGTTCGCGCGCGTGGCCTTGCAGGAATTCAAGGACCTCATTCCCAAGACGGCGCTCGTGGCATCGCTGATGAAGGGCATCGAACGTTCCACGGGCAAGCGTATGGACGAAGTCGTCACCGAAACCCTGGATTTGCCGGCGGAACGTTTCGCGGCCATCTCCGGACCGAACCTGAGCAAGCAGATCGCCGACCGCGAACCGGCCGCCACCGTAGTGGGCTGCACCGACCTCGACAACGCCCGCACCATCGCCGCCGCCTGCTCCACCGACTATTTCCGCGCCTTCGTGACGCGCGACGTGATCGGCCTGGAAATGTGCGGATCGCTCAAGAACGTGGTGGCACTCGCCGTGGGCATGGCCCGCGGTGCCGGCTACGGCGAGAACACCGCGGCCATGATCGAGACCCGAGGCCTCGCCGAACTGACCGCACTGGGTGCGGCGGCCGGCGCCGATCCGAAGACCTTCGCCGGACTCGCCGGCGTGGGCGATATGATCGCCACCTGCGGTTCCCCACTGAGCCGCAACTACACGTTCGGCTCCAATCTGGGCAAGGGCCTGAGCGTTGAAGAAGCCACCAAGGTCAGCAACGGTGTGGCCGAAGGCGTGCCGACCACCGATGCGGTCGTGGTCTTGGGCAAGCAATACGGCGTGGCCACCCCGCTCGCCACCGCCATGAGCCACGTGCTCTCCGACGGCATCTCCTGCGCCCAGATGCTCTCCGAACTCTTCGATGAAGGCATCAGCGAAGAGTAAGAAGACGGAGTAAGCGGCGAATAGTATGCTGGTGTGGTAAACGCAAAGGCTAGTCAAAGGGCGGAACATGGCTAAGAAGCGCATTGTGGTGATGTATGGCGGCAAGGCCGATGAGCATTCGATTTCGTGCATCTCCACCGCAGGGGTGCTGCGTGCGCTGGATGTGGAGAAGTTCGAGGCGATTCCGGTCGGCATCACCAAAACCGGCCAGTGGATTGTCGACGGTGAGGATCCGCGCGGCTGGAACATGAGCGAAGGCATGCCAATCGTCAGGAAAACCGATACCGCCAAGGACGTGGTGCTTGACGTGGCTCTCGGCCAAGACGGTTTCTTCGCGCATGAGGCCGACGGTACGCTGACCTCCCTTGGCCATGTGGACGCGGTGTTGCCGGTGCTGCACGGCCCGTATGGCGAGGACGGCACCATCCAGGGTCTGTTCGAAATGATGAACGTGCCGTACGTGGGTTGCGGTGTGTTCGCCTCCGCCGCTTGCATGGACAAGCACTATACGAAGGTGCTGCTGGCTGCCGCCGGCATTCCGGTCGCCCCCGGCATTACGTTGGATGCACGCGATTACGATGCAGCTTGCGCATTTGCCGCAAACGGCGAAACGATGTTGGCCGCGGTACAGGCTGTGGGATTGCGGTATCCGCTGTTCGTCAAGCCGTCCCGTGCCGGTTCCAGCTTCGGCGTGACCAAGGTGGAACGCGAGGGTGACGCCGCCGAACTGGTCGCCGCCGTATTCGAAGCGTCCCACCATGATTGGCGTGTGCTGGTCGAGCAAGGCATCGACGCTCGTGAGATCGAATGTGCGGTGCTGTGCCCGAAAGCCGGCGACGAACCGCGTGCCAGCTGGCCGGGTGAGATTGTGCTTGACAAGCGTGCCGGCGGCGACGATCAGTTCTACGATTTCGACAGCAAATACATGGACGCCGAGGCGAGCCATGTGGAAGTGCCTGCGGCCCTGCCTCAGGAGACGCTCGAACTGGTGCGTGAAACCGCGAAGAAGGCGTTCAAAGCGGTCGATGGCACAGGCCTAAGCCGTGTGGACACGTTCGTGACGGCCGATGGCAAGGTGATGGTCAACGAAATCAACACCATGCCGGGCTTCACGCCGATTTCCATGTATCCCAAGGCGTGGGACGCCACAGGCGTAAGCTATACCGATCTGATCTCCACCCTCATCGAAGGCGTGCTGGAGTAGTCGACCGGCGAAGTCGGCACGACAGGTTTACCGGAAATTTGCCGAAGTGACATGGAAATATTCCTAAATATTGCTTCGGCTTCACTGTAACGACAGCCCGGCGTTAATCATCATCGTTAAGTTCCTTGTTGTCAGTACGAAGAAAGACAACAAGGAAAGACATGATTTCTCTGCGTAAGTTCGCCGCCGGCTCGATCGCCGCCGTGCTCGCATTCTCCATGGCCGCCTGCGGCTCGAGCAGCAACAGTTCCTTTGAAACCAGCGGCAAGGCCGTGAGCGTGGACGAGAAGTCCGCCTCCGCCACCTCACTTGAAGACTTCGGCACCATGGACGATCTCGTGGCCGCCGCCGAAAAGGAAGGCGCGCTCAACGTCATCGCCCTGCCTCACAACTGGTCCAACTATGGTGAGGTCATCAACGGCTTCAAGAAGAAGTATCCGAAGATCAAGGTCAACGAACAGAACCCGAACGCATCCTCCAAGGAGGAAGTGGACGCCGGCAAGACCAACAAGGGCACCGACGCCGCCCCGGACGTGTATGATCTCGGCTTGGCGGTGGCCTCCACCAGCACCGACAACTTCGCCTCCTACAAGGTGCAGGCCTGGGACAAGATTCCGGACTCCGCCAAGGATAAGGACGGCAAGTACTACGCCGACTACACCGGCATCATGTCGATCGGCTGGAATGCCGACAAGTACGGTGACATCAACTCCATCGACGATCTGACCGATGCGAAATTCGCCGGAACCGTGGCCCTGAATGGCAAGCCCGCCGAAGCCGGCGCCGCATTCAACGGCTACCTGATGATCAACCAGCTTGCCGGCGGCGACATCGACAACCTGCAGCCGGGCCTTGACTTCTTCAAGAAACTCAAGGATTGCGGCAACCTTACCACCGTCGACGTGACCGATGGCACCATCGACTCCGGCCAGACCGGCGTGGTGATGGACTGGACCTACAATCAGGCCTCCTATCAGAAGAGCCTGAAGGAAAAGGGCGTGAACTGGAAGTACAAGACCTTCAAGAACGCGCAGGTGGTCAGCTACTACAACCAGGCCATCAACGTGGACGCCCCGCATCCGGCCGCAGCCCGCCTGTGGGAGGAATATCTGTACAGCGCCGACGCCCAGAACGAATGGTTCAAGGGCGGTGCCAACCCGGTTCTGCTCGACTCCATGAAGGAAGATGGCACCGTCGACCAGGACACCTTGAAGTCCGCCATCACCATCGAAGGCGATCCGGTGAGCTACACCAACGAAGACTCCACCCGCATCACCGAGTGGCTGCAGAACAATTGGGACAAGACCATCGGTAACTGACATGACCGCAGCTCTCACCTCAGGAGCTCGCGCCAACCGCGCGGGCTCCTCCGCCATCTCGCTTTCCGCGCACAAGCGTGAACTCGGCACCTTCGCCGTATCCATCCCGTTCTTCGCCTACACCGCATGCTTCCTGCTCGCACCGACCGCCATCGTGGTGATCGGCGCCTTCCAGGCGGCCGACGGCGGTTTCACCATAGCCAACTTCGCCAAACTGTTCGAAGCGAACACCATCGCGGCGTTCGCTACGTCGATTCTCGTATCGCTGGCATCCGCCGTGATCGGTGCGATCGTGGGTGCGCTTGCCAGCTATGCCTTGGTGATTGGCTCCAAACCCAACGGTCTGCTTCGCCGTATGATCTCCGCCATCTCCTCCGTGCTCGCCCAGTTTGGCGGTGTGATGCTTGCTTTCGCGTTCATCGCCACCATCGGCATCAACGGCATGGGCACTGTGCTGATCAAGCAACTGACCGGACTTACCGTGAACCCGAACTGGCTGAGTTCACTGCCGGGCCTGATCACCATCTACTGCTACTTCCAGATTCCGCTGATGATCATCATCTTCCTGCCTGCGGTCGATTCGATTCGCCCGCAGTGGCGTGAAGCCACCGAAAGCCTCGGCGGCAACACCTTCCAATACTGGACCCGTGTAGCCGGGCCGATTCTCGCGCCCCGTTTCATCTCCGCGTTCCTGCTGCTGTTCGCCAGTGCGTTCTCCGCCTACGCCACCGCGGCCGCGCTGTTCTCACAGCGCTCGATTCTTGTGCCGCTGATGATTCAGGGCGCGATGCGCAACGAAATGGATCCGAATCAGCAGGGGGTTCGCGCAAGTGCTCGCCTTCGCCATGATCGTGGTCGTAGCGGTGGTCATGCTGATGAGTCACGCCGTGGAAAAGAGGGCCGGACAATGGCAGTGAACGCGACACCGATGACGACGCAATCGCAGAAAACCGCATCACCGCAGGCAAAGCAGATGCCGCCGCAGCTACGTGCGGCCCGTGTGGCCAAGCAACGCATCATCAAAACCGTGATTCTTGGCGTGACGCTGCTGTTCCTGTTCGTGCCGCTCGTATCCATGTTTCTGTTCACCATTCGGCATCCGTTGTCGGGCAAGTGGAGTCTTGACCCGTGGATTGCCATCTTCACCGGCGACGGCAGTGCGCTCGGTGCGGATCTGACCACGTTGTGGAGTGGCCTCGGCACTTCGCTCGCACTGTGCGTGGTGACCGTGGCGATCATGCTGGCGTTGCTCGTGCCGACCATGGTGATCGTCCACATCCGTTCCCGACGGCTCGAACGCATCATCGAGTGGGTGGCCACGCTGCCGCTGACCATCCCGGCCATCGTGCTCGTGGTTGGTCTTGGGCCAATCTACCGATGGCTGTCGGCCGACGTACTCAGCACCAATCCGATCTGGCTGTGCTTCGCCTACGTGGTGCTGGTCATGCCGTTCGCCTTCCGCGCGCTTGCGGTGGGACTGAACTCCATCGATGTGAAGACGCTATGCGAGGCTTCGCGCTCGCTCGGCTCATCATGGCCACGCGTATTCTTCCGCGTGCTCATTCCGAACCTGTGGCAGTCGATCCTGTCCGCATCGTTCATTTCCATCGCCGTGGTACTGGGCGAATACACCGTCGCCTCACTGCTCGGCCGTATGAATCTGCAGGTCGCGCTTTATCAGCTTGGCCAATCCAACTCCCAAATCTCCACCGCAATGTCACTGTTGGCACTGTTGTTCGGCGTGATCCTGCTGGTGGCCCTCGATCTGATTTCCGACGCGATACGTCGATCCAAGGAAGGTGACAAGTAATGTCTCTTGCCGAACAGAAAGCGGTGGTGGCACATACCGCAGAAGCATTCACCGATGTCGAACCCGACGCCAACATGGTGACCGAAGCCGCCAAGGCCGTGCTCAAGGATTCCGAGGCGCGCGGTGGCGGCGTGCAGATGCTGGGCGTCGATAAGATC
Organism: Bifidobacterium sp. MSTE12; assembly: GCF_000513015.1. Taxonomy (NCBI): domain Bacteria; kingdom Bacillati; phylum Actinomycetota; class Actinomycetes; order Bifidobacteriales; family Bifidobacteriaceae; genus Bifidobacterium; species Bifidobacterium sp. MSTE12. The sequence goes on from NZ_AZYA01000008.1 coordinate 7,422, forward strand.
TACCCCGGTTCGAACGTGAAGGCACTTAATGATTTCAACTTGGAAATCAAGCCGGGAGAGATGGTCGTACTGCTCGGCGGCTCCGGTTGCGGCAAGTCCACTGCATTGCGCTCGCTTGCCGGGTTGGAGGACATTCAGGCCGGCCGTATTCTCGTCGGCGGCCAAGATGTGACCGGTGTGCCCGTCAACAAGCGTGACATGGCCATGGTGTTCCAAGCGTATTCGCTGTTTCCGCATATGACAGCCCTGCAGAACGTGGAATTCGGGCTGGAAATTCGAGGCGTGACCCGTGCGGAGCGTCGTCACCTTGCCATGGAGAAACTTGATCTGGTCGGTCTCGCGGACCAGGCCGGAAAGTATACGCAGCAGATGTCGGGAGGTCAGCAGCAACGCGTCGCGTTGGCGCGTGCGTTGGCCGTGAACCCGCGTGTGCTGCTGCTTGACGAACCGCTATCCGCGTTGGATGCCAAGGTGCGCGTGCAGTTGCGCGACGAGATCCGTCGCATCCAGCTCGAGGCGGGCACCACCACCGTATTCGTGACGCACGATCAGGAAGAAGCGCTTGCGGTGGCCGACCGGATCGGCGTGATGAACCACGGACGCATCGAGCAGATCGCCGACCCGCAGACGCTGTACCGTCGTCCGGAAACCGAGTATGTGGCGACATTCATCGGCTTGACGAACCGACTGCCGGGCATCTCCAACGGTGCGGAGGCGGTGGTGTTCGGACAACGTGTGCCGCTGCTGGAAGGTTCTCCCGCAAGGAAGGCGCCGTGGTATTGGTACGTCCGGAAAACATGACGATCGCGATGCATGAGGCCGGCGTTGCCGGATCAGGTTCCGGCGCCGGTGAAGTGGGACGCGTGGAGATGGTGCACTTCCTGGGGGCGCTGGCCCGTGTGGACGTGCGCATCATGGCAGCGGAATACCGCGGACTCGGTGGCGAGGATGGTGCGGCATTGCGCGTGACCGTGCAGGTGCCGGCCAACGAGCTGCCGTCCGGTCTGACCGTTGGCTCCGAAGTGATGGTCGCTCCGCGGCCCATTGCCGCGCTCGCCGTGTAAAAATGACGGGATTGGCGTCGATGCTCAGACTTTTGTACTAAAGTCCTGAGCATCGACGCATTTTGTTTCTCGTGAAGCCGAGGATGACCATGACTTTTCCGCAACAGCCGCAATACCCACCGCAGTATCCGCAGTACCCACCGCAGCAGCCGCAGTATCCGCAATATCCACAGCCACGGTCGCAATATCCTCAACAGATGCCGCCTCAGCAGCCGTACCCGCAACCGGCATCGCCTTATGATTTCCATGCATGGCTGAAGGACGCCAAACGCAACTTTTCACGGATCGGCTGGGGCATGTGCGCAATGGTCGTCGCGTGGGAAGGGCTCGCGGTCATCGTTTCGGCGCTGTTGCGCTCCACCGTACTGCAGCATGCCAGCAGCATGCCGAACTGGGCCATCTATCTGTGTTCCAGCATGCCTCTATACTGCGTTGCCATGCCGCTGGCTTGGCTGCTCATGCGCACTGTGCCGGCGTTGCCGACACGTGAATTCAGACTTGGGCCGAAGCGTTTCTTCATGTTGTTCGTCATGATACTGCCGCTCGTCTATGTGGCCAATATCGTCAGCGTCATACTTGCGATGCTCCTGTCAGGAGGAAGGGCGAACAACAACCTTGCGGACGTCGTCTCGCAGATCGACATCTGGAATGTGGTGTTCCTGGTAATCTGTGCACCGATCTTTGAGGAATGGATGTTCCGCAAACAGCTCATCAGCAGACTGCGCAGATACGGTGAGAAGACCGCGATCCTGTTCTCGGCATTGGCGTTCGCACTGTTCCATATGAACCTGTACCAGGCGCTGTATGCGTTCATGCTTGGCCTGATGTTCGGCTATGTGTACACGCGCACGAGCCGGTTGCGCTACAGCGTGGCCATGCACATGCTGTTCAATTTCAACGGGGGCGTGATCGCGCCGTGGGTGGCTTCGCGCATGGACGCGAAAACGTTGAGCATGATGTCTTCGAATGGCGCCGGTGCCGGCGCGCAGGTGGCCGGTGTGGTGCTTATCGTGATGCTGTACGGCCTGTGCATGCTGGGACTGATCATTGCGGGCGTCATACTGCTGGTACGTGAAGCCAAGCATCTGGAATTCTATACCGCGCCGGAAGAACTGCCGCGTGGTACCCGGGTCGGCACGGCGCTGGGCAATTCAGGCATGGTGGCGTTCATCATACTGACGGTGGCGTTGACCGCATTGACGCTCATCGCCTCCATGGTATGAATGGACGATTGGAAGGTATGCGCCTGAGCTAGAGGAGCGTTACTGCTCGTCTGTGGCGATGGCGCCATGCTCCAAATACTCGGCGTTGGCGATGGCGCGAGCTACGGCGTCGGCCATGGTCGAAAGCAGCAGATCGCTTTTTGCGAAGGCATAGACCATGCCTTCGATGCCATACGGCGAGAATCCGGTGAGCTTTACCTTTGTGGGGTATTGCGTATTCGCGAGGCCCTTCGTCTCCTTCTCGACGGCGGCGATGATGTCTTGTTCCATCTGATCGGGATCGATGCCGGCCTTCGCGGTGAACGGCACCTGCACCAGGCATTCGTTGATCGGATCGAGCTTTTCGAGCGAAGCGGTGTTCAGAATCGAATTCGGGATCACCATTTCATTGCCGTTGCGTTCCCTGACGATGGTCTGACGCCAGTTGATGTCTTTGACGACGCCTTTCGTGCCGGAAACGCTTACGTAGTCGCCGGGCTGGATCACATGGCCGAGCATCAGGCCGAAGCCGCCGATCACGTTGGCGATCGTGTCTTTCAAGCCAAGGGAGACGGCGAGACCGCCGATGCCGAGGGCGGTGAACAGGGTGGTCGGATTCACGCCGAATACCGGCTGCAGCACGGTCGCCACCGCCAGCACCCATACGACCACGCGCAGGATATTCACGAAGATCGAGGCGTTCGGCACCTGCGAACGGTCGAGAATCTTGCGTACCACGCGCGTAAGCGCCTTGTCGATGATGATGGCGATCAGCACGACGATGGCAAGGAATACGAGCTTCCCATAGTTGGACTGTAGCCATTTCCATATGATTTCAAGCGGATCCATGTGGCTTAGTCTAACGCACGCCGCATGGGCGTTGACGGACTAGAGTTGTGGTATGGGCAATGTCGTGGATTATGTGCGTTCGGAATTCCGCACATTCGGTGAGCTGGAATTCAGCAATGTCGATTCGCTGGTGCTTTCCGAACTGTCATACATGTGTCTTTCCGGACTGGTGCCTGCGTTCGAGGCGGCCAAATCAGTGGCGACCGTGCCGATTGCGCGGTTGCTGCGCGCCGAGGACTACCCGGCCATGTTCGCTTCGAATTCCGGCGATATGAACGATTATCGGCTTGCATTGCTGCGTGCCGTATGCGAATCGCCACGATTCCGCGGACTGCGCGTCGGCGAGTATGCCGAGCGTCTTGATACGTGCAGGGAACAGCAGTTCGCCGCGATGACATTCGATCTGGGTGATTGCCCGCATGCCGTGGCTTCGCCGGACTCCGATGATTCGGCCGATTCGTCGGCCGGCGCGGCGGGATTGCTGTATGTCGCCTTTCGTGGCACGGACGGTACGCTCGTCGGATGGAAGGAGGATTTCAACATGGCGGTGCGTTGCCCGGTGCCGTCACAGGAATCCGCATACCGATACGTGGATTCGATCATGGAGCGTTCCGCAGGATTCCTATCCGTCTCTTCGGCACCTGACATCATGATCGGCGGGCATTCCAAGGGTGGCAATATGGCCGCATATGCGGCCATGCTGGTCGCGCAGCATGATATCGAGGAATCCTGCGAACAGGCAAGGAATCTGGGATTGATGCCGGCGTTGGGCGGTACGGTGGTAGGCCGTAATGGCAGAATCCCAAGAATCTATTCGCATGACGGTCCCGGGTTGCCGCAGGCCATGGTGGATGGTCAGGCCTACCGTGCCATCAGCGGGCGAATCGACAAGACGGTACCGGAATCGTCGATTGTGGGCATGCTGCTGCAAACGTCCGCACACTATACCGTGGTCAAGGCCGACGCCATCGGCATCATGCAGCATCTCGGCGCGAGCTGGCAGGTGGCCGACGGTGCGTTCGAACGGGCGAGCGGACTGTCGGGCGGCGCGCAGGTCGTGAAGAAGACCATCGACACGTGGCTGGACACGGTAGGGCGGGAACGGCGCGGGCGGGCAATCGACCAACTATACGAAATCTTCGCGGCGGCGGGGTATGCGAATATCGCCGATCTGACCGCGAACTGGACGGATTCGCTGCCTAAGATTCTCGCCGCGGCCAAAGGCACGGACCGAGAGACCCGCGCGCTCATCCGCGACGTGCTCAAAGCCGTTCCCGCCAGTGCGGCCAAAGCCCTCGATCCGCGCTAGCGTGTGCGGGAATCGTGGCGGGACATGGATTCGCGCACACGTTGCATGATGCGGGAGTCCCGTACGGATGTCATGGTCGGGAACGCCTGAATCAGACGCTGCTGCTGCCAGCTCAGCACCTTGCGTGCGCGAGCCTCGGTGGCGGCGAATTTCTCGTCGAAGCGCTCGCGGCCGCGGGCCTCATATTGCGCAAGTTCGCGTTGCAGCTGGGTGATGCGGTTGTCGAAACTCAACAGGCCGGACAGCGTAAGTGAGATGTCGGTGACGAGTATGAGTGTGAAGATGATCGTCAGAATATCCAAGGTAAGCGGCTGCCAGGAATCAAGTACGTCGGAAACCCACGGCTGCACGTATTCCTTGACTACGGCCGCGCCGATGCCGAAAGCCAGGAATCCGTTCAGATAGATGCGTCCGTTGATATTGAATGGTTTGCCGGTGTAATCCCACAGTCTTATGTGGAACAGCTTTTCGATGGCCCACGATGAGAAATATTCCAGCGTGCAGGCCAGCATGCCGGAACTGAGGAACAATGCGATCGGATTGTCGACATCATGCAGCAGAACGATCACCGAGGCCGCCCCGAAGCCGTATATCGGGCAGAGCGGGCCGTTCAGAATGCCACGATCAACCCATTTTTTGCGTAAGACCAGATTCAAGCCGGTTTCCCATACCCAACCGACCACGCTGTAGAACAGCCACCACAGGAAAATCTTTTCAATCGCGAATCGCATATTCGCAGGTTATACCCTTCGCGATGGTTCGGTCGAATGGGGCGATTGTCTCGCCGAAAGATGAAAACCCTGCAGTGAGCGAGTGTCGGTTCGGTTCTACGCGGAAGATTGCTGGGAAAACGCTGAATATCGGGTGGTGGAGGGGAAAATCGACGCATAATGAAAGGAGTGCGATCACCGGGACGGCCATCGATAAGGGCCTCTATCGCGGACCGGCCTGATTTGGCAACGTCTCAAACGTCGGAAAGGAGCGGGGGATGGGCAACATCATCGACTATGCACGTACCGAAACGCGTAGTTTCGAAACATTGCCGTTCCGTGCGGCCGACGCGCTCGTGCTGGCGCAGCTCTCGTATGACGACGTACCCGAATGCGTGCCGACGCTTGACGAACTGTATGCGAGGTACAGTACGTTCGCCCGCCGAGTGCAGTCGTTCTCGTTCCGCAGGCCTATCGCATCGCTCAGAACGTTGCGGTTCGCACCTTTTCACGGAGTGACCATCGCGCATGCCGACGACGAGCTGCATCATGACCGTGCCGTGCCGGACCATGATGTCGAGAGCGTGGGGCTGATCGATCCTCAGATCACGCATGACTTCTACCGTGCGGTGGCGGCCAATCCACGTTTCGCGGACGTGGAGATGAGCGCGTTCTGCGAACAGTTCGACGGCGATGAACAGACGCAGTTCGCGGCGGTGACCTACCGGCTGCCGAACAATACGTTGGTCGTGACGTTTCGCGGTACCGATGATTCGCTGGTCGGCTGGAAAGAGGACTTCAACATGGCCTTCCGGTATCCGGTGCCGGCGCAGGTCTCCGCGGCGGACTATCTGGGCAAGGTGGCGCAGCTATGGCGAGGGCCGATCATCCTGACGGGCCATTCCAAGGGCGGCAACCTTGCCGTGTACGCCGCCATGAATGCGGAAGACAAGGTGAAGGACCGCATTGAGCACATCTACTCGCTTGACGGGCCCGGCTTCCCCGAGGCGGTGGTGCGCAGTTTCGAGTATGCGAGCGTGCATGAGCGGATCACCAAGATCGTGCCGGATTCCTCGGTGGTGGGCATGGTGCTTGAAACGCCGGAGCGTTGCATGGTGGTGAAGTCCGATGTGGACGGCATCATGCAGCATTTCGCGTTCTCGTGGCAGATGCATGGCGGCGAATTCGCCAAGGTCGAGGATGTGGCGAACAGTTCCGTGACGTTCAACAAGTCGTTGAACGGCTGGCTTTCGGGGCTTTCCGAAGAGCAACGGGAGCATGCCGTGGACGCGTTGTTCTCGGTATTGGCGGCCTCCGGGGCCGATAACATCTCCGGTATGGTGGCGGCCGGGCCGAAGGTGATTCCCGATATGCTCGGAACATATGTGGGACTCAGCGGCGAGGATCGGCGCAATATCAATCAGGCGCTGATGATTCTGCTGCAGGCCGCGCTGTCGCGCAATCCCAAGGTACAACGCAAGTAGTGGCGCGCTTGCTGCAGGGGAGGAATGCGGGAAATACGACACGCATCGGAGGAGTGTTGTAGACAGTCTGTACAATAAAGTGAGGGTATAGGCAACGTGACTAATTAGCTAGGTTTAGGGGGAATTATGCCGCGTCCACGTCGAGATTCCGAAATACTGCCGGCCAAGGAACGTCTCGAAAACGCGTTTTGGGAACTGTTGGCCGAACGCAACTATCATAAGATCACCGTCACCGACATCGTGCGCGTTGCGGACGTGAATCGCAATTCCTTCTACTATCATTTCTCCGGACTGCCGGAACTGGCCGATTCCGCCATCCTGCATGCAGTGGAAAACACGCCGATCCCAAGCCGCCCGGGTGCGAACTTCAATCCTGACGATGAATGGCGCAAGCACATCACCGCATTGCTGCGCGATCCCGACCAACGTCAGCGTCTGGACCGTCTGGCCCTGCTCGCCGGCCCGCACAGTTCGCCGGAACTCATCGAATCGCTACGTGATTTCGGACGCCTGACCATGATCAGCGTGCTCGGACTCGACGCCGAGCATCTGGACCTCAAAACCGATCTGATGCTCGACTTCACCGTGGGTGGCATGCTTGCGGTGCTGCAGCGCTGGCCGAAACCGCATGAGCAACTGCCGATCGACACCGTATTCAACGAGGATCTCGCCGTACTCGCGGCAGGCATGTTCATGTCGATGTCCCGCTCGAACATGCTCGACTATTGGCGCAGGATCTTCAGCAACGGATTCGTGCCCGGTGCGAATCCCCGGCAGTGATTCTGTCAGATGACACCATGACGGCCCGTCGTGACTTTTCGGTGGTAGAAACGAAGAAGACGTTTACGTCCGTTTACGCGAAAGCTCGACAGGGAGGTTGCCCATGATCAATGAAGCCTACAAGGCCATGCTTGGCGGAAAATCCGTGATCCGTGAACTCAGCGAGTATGCGACGGCACGCGGGGCCGAAATCGGCTACGAGAACGTGTTCGACTACTCGTTGGGCAACCCGAGCGTACCGTGTCCGCAGAGCTTCACCGATGTGATGGCCGACATGTATGCCACCGCCGAGCCGGTGGCGCTGCACGGCTATTCGCCGTCGTTGGGCATTCCGTCGGTGCGTACGGCGATCGCCGAAAGCCTGAACCGTCGCTTCGGGATGGACTATACGGCCGACCACATCTTCCCGACCACGGGTGCGGCGGGCGCGCTGGCGCATGCGCTGCGTGTGGTGACCAAGCCGGGCGATGAGGTGATCACCTTTGCTCCGTATTTCCCGGAATACCAGCCGTATGTGGATGGTACCGGCGCGCGTCTGACCGTGGTGCCGGCCGATACGCAGAACTTCCAGATCAATTTCGAGGCGTTCGAGGGCGCGATGAACCCGGGTGTGGCCGCGGTGCTCATCAATACGCCGAACAATCCGTCCGGTGCCGTGTATTCCGCCGAGACGTTGACGCGACTGGCTGAATTCCTGCGCGCGAAGCAGGTTGAGTACGGTCACGACATCTTCCTGATCTCCGACGAGCCGTATCGCGAAATCGTATTCGACGGCGGCACCCAGCCGTACCCGAGCACGTTCTACGACAATACGCTCTCGTGCTACTCGTACTCCAAGTCGCTGAGCCTGCCGGGCGAGCGCATCGGCTATGTGGCGGTGAATCCACGTGCCACCGATGCCGAGCTGATCGTGCCGATGTGCGGCCAGATCAGCCGCGGAACCGGGCATAACTGCCCGAGTTCCAGCATCCAGCTGGGCGTGGCCAAGGTGGTCGACGAGACCAGCGATCTTTCCGTGTATGAAACGAACATGAACCTGCTGTACGACGCGCTCACCCGCCTCGGATTCGAAGTGGTGCGCCCCGGCGGCACGTTCTACATCTTCCCGAAGGCGTTGGAGGACGACGCCAACGCCTTCTGCATGAAGGCCAAGGATTACGACCTGATTCTCGTGCCGTCCGACAGCTTCGGCGTGCCGGGCTACTTCCGTATGGCCTACTGCATCGATACGGAAAAGGTGGAGCGTTCCATCGCCGCACTGGAAAGGTTCGTGCACGAGGTGTACGGGCGTTGACGGGCGAGTGCTCCCTCTGATGAGGGAGCACTCATGTACCGTTGATCGTACGCCGTTCAGTGAGTGGCGATTTCGTCGATCTTGGTGACATGGCCGCCGAACTGGGCGCGCATGGTGGACACCACGCGCAGAATGTCGTCCGCGCCGCCTCGTGAGGTCTGGCGGGAATACAGTGCGGCCGCGGTCGCCGGCGTAGGCACGCCCAGCTCGAGCGCCGCCTCGATCATCCACTTCGCTTCGCCGGATTCATTGGCGACGGGCGGCATGGAGGCAAGCGTCGGGTCGGTCCTGAAGGCGATCGCCAGCAGATCCAGCAGCCACGACTGCACCACCGATCCATCACGCCAGGAAGACATTACGGCTGCAGGGTCTTCGACCAGCTCGGACTTCACCATGGTGGCGAAACCCTCTCCGAATGCCTGCATCATGCCGTATTCGATGCCATTGTGCACCATTTTGGCGAAATGACCGCCGCCGACCGGTCCGGCCAGCACCAGACCGGAGTCGCCCTTCGGCTTCAATGCCTCGAAAATCGGGCGGGCCGATTCGAAATTCTCCTTGCTGCCGCCCACCATCAGCGCATATCCGCGGTCGATGCCCCACACGCCGCCGGAAACGCCGCAGTCCATGAACCGAATGCCCTTGCCGTCGAGCTGTGCCGCATGACGGGTGTCGTCGGTATAACGTGAGTTGCCGCCGTCGATGATCATGTCGCCGGGCTCAAGCAGCTCGGCCAGTTCGTTGACGGTACCGTCGGTCGCTTCGCCGGCCGGCACCATGATCCATACGATGCGGGGAGCGTCGAGCGCGGCGACCAGCGCTTCCAAGCTGTCGACGGTGCGGTCCGATTCGGGCGAACGGTCGTAGCCGACGACGTCGATGCCCGCCGCGGCGATGCGCTTCGCCATATTGCCACCCATTCGGCCGAGGCCAATCATTCCGAGCTGCATGATGATCTTCTTTCTACTGTTGGGATAGGGGTTGGGGATTGCATATGGATCCGATTGGTGATTGTTGGGAAAGGTTGCCGCCCGTTCCGTCTTCCCTGGCCTTCCGCAACGCAGGAAAGAAGGTTGCGGAAGACGGGACGGACGGCAAGTATTGTCACAGGACCAGCGAGAGCAGCATCACTCCGCCAAGGCCGACGACCGAGAGTACGGTCTCCATCAGCGACCAGGTCTTCAGCGTCTGGCCGACGGTCATGCCGAAGTATTCCTTGACCAGCCAGAAGCCGGCGTCGTTGAGGTGCGAGAAGAATACGGATCCGGCACCGATGGCGAGTACGAGCAGTGCGAGATGCGTCGGGCTCATGCCGGTTGCGAGCGGCACCATGATGCCGGATGCGGTGACGGTGGCGACGGTCGCGGAACCGGTGGCGAGACGAATGAGCACGGCTACCAGCCAGCCTGCGATCAGCGGGTTCATGGCGGACTCGGTGATTGAGCTGGCAATCACATCGCCGATGCCGGAATCGACCAAGGTCTGCTTGAAACCGCCGCCGGCGGCGACGATCAGTATGATGCCGGCCACCGAACCGAACGACTGGCCGACCATGCCGTTGACCGCGTCGCGGGTGAACTTCTGCAGGTAGCCGAGTACGACCATCGCGAAGATCGTGGTGAGCAGCAGTGCGACGAGCGGGGTGCCGAGGAATGCCAGCACGCGGCCCCATACGGTTTCGCTCTGACCGGTCAGATCAACCACGCTGGCGGCGAGCATGAGCACGACCGGTAACATGATCACGGTGATGGCCGAAGCGAATGACGGGCGGTTCTCTGCGGATTTCGGTGCTTCGGCTTCGGCCTTGTTCTCGGGGGCGGAGATCGGCACCCACTTGGCGGCGAGCTTGCCGAACAGCGGGCCGGAGATGATCACGGTCGGAATGGCTACGAGCAGGCCAAGCGCCAACGTGATGCCGAGATTCGCGTTCAGTGCGCCGATGGCGGTGAGCGGTCCGGGGTGCGGCGGCACGAAAGCGTGCAGGGTGGATAGGCCGGCAAGGGCCGGAATGCCCAGCAGGATGACCGGGGTCTTGGCGCGGCGGGCGGCGAAGAGCACCACCGGGATGAGAATGACCACGCCGACTTCGAAGAACATCGGGATGCCGACGATGAATGCGATCAGGGCCATGGCCCAAGGCAGGCGTTGCAGCGGCGTCTTATCCATGATGGTGTCGACGATGGTGTCCGCACCGCCGGACTTGAACAGGATCGTGCCGATGATCGAGCCGAACGCGATGAGCAGGCCCACATTGGAGATCGTCGATCCGACGCCGGATGTGAAGCTGTCGAATGCCTTGTCGTATTCCACTCCCGCGCATACGGCCATGGCGAACGAGCCGGCCAGGAGCGAAAGGAACGGATGCACCTTGCATACCGCGATCAGTATGACGATGATGGCGATGCCGATGATCGCCGCGGCTATAAGATTCATGAATCCTCCTTGATTCACGTGCTGCGTTGCTTGGAAAAGACGGGATTGCCGTGGGATTGCGGTCTAGGCGGCCTGCTGCTGGGATTGCGGGGTGACGGATCGCGCATACTCGTTTACAGCGTCAAGCGCACGTTCCACCATGGCGTCCACACTGCCTTCGATGGAAACCTCCACGCCGTTCTCGTCGGGGGAGAGCGGCTCGAGGATGGCGAACTGGCTCGGCAGAAGCGCCGGTGGCATGAAATGCCCCTTGCGCTCGTTCAGGCGCTGCTGGATGAGTTCCTGCGTGCCGCTGAGGTGAATGAAGAAGGTCGGTACGTTCTCGGACAGTGCTTCGCGGTAGCTGCGCTTCAGTGCGGAGCTGGAGACCACGGTGTTCTCGCCGAGTGCCTCGCGTGCCACCATCCATTTGTTGATGACCTGCAGCCAGGGCCAGCGGTCCTCGTCGGTCAGGGGAATGCCGGCGGACATCTTATCGATATTGGCCTGCGGGTGGAAGTCGTCGCCTTCGGCGTACGCATAGCCGAGTCGTTCGTGAATTGCCTCCGCAACGGTGGATTTGCCGCAGCCAGCAACGCCCATCACCACTACGTGAATGCTCATTGTCGCTCTCCTTCAAGTGTGTGCCTGCCGTTGCCGCTTCGCATCGACATTGAGACTACTATAAATCTTAAAGGTAGTATCTGTCAAATCAAAAGTACTACGAAACGGAAAAATCGTGTGACTTGGTATGATTCGGGTAGTACAAATGGCGGAAATCAATGGTGGAAACACATGGTGGACACCATGGGAAAGAGGGCATGCGGACAATCCGCGCAACATGCGGTCTTCGTCATGATGCAGACGTCACGGCGTGCCGCACACATGCGGAACAAGTCGGAAGCGTAAGGAGAGGGACATGGCAGCAATCGCCGAAAACGCAGGCGGCGAACTGATGCAGGATTCGGTAAGCCAAACACTGGCCATCGAAATGCTCGACGGCATATGGCAGGCTGGTGACAGCCTGACGCTGGAAGACATGCAAAGCCGTTTCGGCATCTCCCGAACCGTGGCGCGCGAAGTCGCGAAAACACTCGAATCCCTAAGCGCAGTATGGGTACGCAGACGCGTCGGACTTGTGGCGCGGCCGTTCAGCGAGTGGCAGGCACTCAACCGTCAGGTCATCGAATGGAGACTGCACTCCACGCAACGCGAACAACAGCTCTATTCACTCACCGAACTGCGACTGGCCGTGGAACCGGCCGCCGCCGCCTCGGCGGCCCGACTCGCACCCATCGACGTCAAGGCAAAATTCCCCGTCTATGCGGCACAGATGCGTCAAGCCGCCGAAACCAGTGAGGAAGGCGAAGACGGGCTCTCCCGATTCCACGAGCTGGACGTGGAATTCCACAGTCTGATCCTGCGTGAAAGCGGCAACGAACTGTTCGCGGCGCTCGCCGGCACCATCGCCACCGTGCTGCGTGGGCGGGTGGAACTGGGCAAATACCCGATGAAGCCGAAGCCGGCCGCGCTCGATGCGCACGACGCCGTGGCCGATGCCATCGCCAAAGGTGAGCCTGAACGCGCCCGCACGGCCATGCTCGACATCGTCGACGAAGTGGCCCGCGCGCTCAAATTCTTCTAGGGTCGCATAGCCGGGGCGCCCTCCCGCATGCGCTCACAGGCCCCGTCGTTTGAGATCGGCGACAAGTTGCACATAGAACTCACGCACGTCGAAACCAGGAATGTTCTCGCGGTTCAGATCGATCATGTCGGCGTGCGAAATGCCGCGATCGCCTTGCGGCTCAATCCATGTGAAGCTCTCGCCCCAAAGGAACGAAGACCGGGCCACCAGACCGTCATTCGGACCGTCGAACCATTTGACCAGCGGATACGTGAAATTCAACGGGAACTTGCCGGTGGTCGCATGCTTCAAGCGTGAACCGACGCTACGGCACACCATACCCGCGAAACGGCTGTTGTTCAACGGTTCCGGCATAGGGCTCCGAACGGCATCGGCATGCGCTTCGGTCTGCTTGCGCTGCGGCGGGTTCGCGGATTCGGACTGCATCTCGGCGTTGAGCCTCGCACAACCGGCCTGCGTGAGATCGTGTACGGCGGCCATGAAATCCGGCTGGGGGTCGCCAAGCCGTGCGGCGGCGGCATTGTAGGCGGCCTCCACCTGACGCTGCACGGCCTCGGGAATGTTCGACAGCAGATAATCGGCGAAGCCGCAACCGCGATGCGGCGTATTGATGGTGGTCAGCGAGGCGACGAACGGCGCGGCCCCGCATCGGGCGATCGCGTAGCGCATGTCAAGACCGCCTTTGGAATGTGCGATCACATGCACCTTGCCGCAGCCAGTCAGTTCCACGATCTGCCGGATGCGTTCGGTCAGCTCATATGCGCTACTGCGTACGGACGCCGCCGACTGATGGTTGCCATAGTGGATGGTCGCGCCGTTTTTGCGCAACTCGTCGGGAATGCGCCCCCAATAGTTGAGCACGTTCGAGTCACGGAAGAATACGCCATGCACCAGCAGGATCGGGTATGTCGTGGCGCAGATCCGCTCGGCTTCGCGGTCGGCGTCAAGCCGTTCCTTCGCCTCTTCGAACACGACCTCCGCGTCGGTCGTGCGAATGATCCTGACGAGCGCGATCAGATTGGCGATCGGAATCCAGCCGCAGATCAGGCCGATGGCGCGAATCTTCAGGCCGAGTTGCACGGAACTGACGTACACGGCGATCATGCCACGCCAAAACAGCAGGCTCTCCACCAGAAAACAGATGATCGCACTGCCGAGCCACAACTTCCAACCCGAAGGAAGCAGGTGGAAGGCAAGTACGGTCTGCACGACAATCGACAACGCGGCCGACCACCAGAACGCCTTCAGCGCCGCCGTTCCCCGGTAGCAGATTTTCAGATTGCGCGCCCGCAACGTTTTCGGATGCGTCGGATTGCCGGGAATCATGATCACCGCCGCAGCCAGGACGACCGCGACCGCAACGTTCATCGCCGTCGCGGCCCCGTCGAGATGGGCGGACTCCAGCGGGAGTACGCAATTCGCGACCGCCGCGATGATGATCGTATCGACGGCCAGCCACGATGCCTCCGTCGTCATGCTGTGGTGCATGCATCCAGATTACCTGCGAAACCGGATTGCCGACAAGACCGGATTGCCGACAGGGCGTCGTTCGTGGACGTCCGTCTACGGTGCCTACACTACGGTGCCTACAGGTTCGTGTCGACGCTCCGCTGCAGATTGTCGACGATGATCTGCAAGGTGCCGCTGAGCTGATCGACGTCGGTGAACATGGTGCCGAACAGCGTGTCCAGATTGGCTTCGAAATCCTTCGGCAGGATTGCGCAATTGCGGGAGGCGAGCTTTTCCAAGCGCTTCTCGCCGGGGTGTGTAAGCCGGTTCAACGCGAACAGCACATCAAAATAGGATTCCATGAACGCGGCCACGCGGTGGTTCACGGCGACTTCGTCACCACGGATCGCGGCTTTGCGGATCTGCGCATCGTACGACGGCAGATTGCCATGCAACAGTCGCGTATTGCGTTCGATGATATTGCGGCGCAACGGTTCGGGGAACGGCACGGAGAAGCGCCGTTGGGCCGCGGCGAACCGGCCGTTCCGGTCAAAGACGATCGTGCTGGTGATCACGTTATGCCACAGGCAGGTCGTGTAGCCATTGCTGGCGTGAAAATGCTCGACCACATCGGCGACGCCGTTCATGAAGGAATCGAGGTCACGGTACAGGATGTCGATGTCGGTGCCGTCGTTGAGCGTGCAGTTGTCTTCGTTCTCCCAGAAATTATTGTCGATCTCCATGCGGCTGCAGTAGTCGGACAGCAGTTTCTTGCGGCGCTGCGTCGGTACGGGTGCGGTCACATACAGGTAGACGTCGTAGTCCGACTTCTCGTCGGCGTTGCCGGTTGCGCGCGAACCGCCCAACGCAATCGCCTCGACTTCGGGCCATGCGTGCATTGCCTCAAATAGTTCCTCCACGGATGACATCGTTTACCTCTCTCCACCTCTTCGTTGAGTGACGCATCCTTGCGTCATCGCTGCAAACGTTTGACATCCTAGCACATGGAACGGGAAGCGTGGCCGTCCGTTCCATGTGCGGCGGCATGCGGCGGCTCGTGGTGGCTTGGCTATGCGCGGGTCGGATCCTTCTGCAGGAGCAGGAAGGCGAGCGCCACGACCAGCAGTACCGCGATGGAGAGCACGCCGAGCGAGGCGTTGCCGGTAACCGACGTGGTGGTGGCCACCAGAAAGGTGCCGATGATCGAAGCCGTCTTGCCGAAGATATCGTAGAAGCCGTAGTATTCGTTGGCGTGCTGTTTGGGGATGATCTTGCCGTAATACGAGCGGGAGAGCGCCTGGATGCCGCCTTGGAACATGCCGACGAGAATCGCGAGAATCCAGAATTCCACGGCGGAACGCAGAAGGAACGACGCAAAGAACACGATGCACATGTAGGCGACCACGGCCGCGGTGATCATGGTTTTCGCGCCGAATCGATTGGCCAGTTTGCCGTAGATGATGGCGCTCGGGAACGCCACGAACTGCGTGACGAGCAGTGCGACGACCAGCTGGGTGGAGTCGATGCCGAGCTGTGTGCCGTACGAGGTGCTCATGGAGATGACCGTGTTGACGGCGTCGATGTAGAAGAAGAATGCGATCATGAACATCCACAACGGCTTGTTCTTGCGGATCGCGCGGAACGTGGAGGCCAATTCGGAGAAGGTGTGGCGGATCGCCTCGCCGGTCTGGTCGGCGGTGGCGCGGTAGTGCACCTGCCTGTAGCTGGTGAGCAGTGGAATGGTGAACGCCACCCACCAGGCGGCGGTGATCACGAACGAAGCGCGCGTGCAGGCCACAGTGGTCCATCCGAACAGGCCCGGCCCACCGAAAATGAGCGCGATGCATACGATGAACGGCACGGTGGAGCCGATATAGCCCCATGCGTAGCCATGCGAGGAAACGCGGTCCATGCGCTCGTTGGTGGTGGTGTCGACCAGCATGGAGTCATAGAAGGTGAGCGAACCGTTGAGTCCGATGGTAGCCAGCACACACACGATAAGGAACGCAAGCCAGCCGAGCGGCAACGCCATCGCACAGCACATGACCACGCCGGTGAGGAAGAAACCGGTAAAGAACTTGATCTTCATGCCCTGCACGTCGGCGATGGAACCGAGCAACGGCATGAGCACGGCGATGACCAGCGATGCGATGGTCTGCGCATAGCCCCACGTCGACACGATGTTCGTTTCGCCTGCGGCCTTGAGCAGCGAATTCGCATAAATCGGCACCACGGCTGTGGAAAGCAGTACGAATGCGGAATTGCCGACGTCGTAGACGATCCATTTCTTCTCGCGGGTGGTCATCTTCGCATTCGCCTCCGGCGATTTCGAAGTGGTATCGGCAGTGGTGCTGTACGTCATGCGCTGACTCTTTTCGGGTGAATGTCAGTTCCATTGTGGCTTATTCGTCTGTCTTATTCATCTTAGGGCTGACGCACGGGGCTGTCGCTTGCATGAGATGAACAGCGGGTGAACGTACTCATCGACTACGGGGGTATCGGGCGTGAGGATTGTCTCCGAACGGACCGTTTCGTCGGATAGGATGGGTAACAGGACCTGCTCACGCCGATGGCCGATAGGCCCGGTGAATGCAGGCGGAGAATCGATGCAGGTTACGGTTATGCGACGATGATTGCCCTGTGACCGCCGGATTGCAAGGAGCCTGAACATGGGCGCGGATGTTCCGAACGTTTTGGATGCGAATGCGGATATGCTGCAGTTGCTGGTGAACCAGCCGCTGCCGGACGCCGTCGACATGATCATATGGCGCGGCTCCACGAATGCCGAGCAAGCCGGTCCGTTCGAACGGTTCGCGGCCCGTCTGCTCGTCGAGGCGGGTGCGGCGCGGATTCGCGACATCGCAGCCGGATCCGATCTTGAGGCCATTCGGCTGAGTACCACGAAACGATTCTGGCTCCGCTTCGACGCCGGAGAGCTGAGCCAGGAGCAATGCGACCTGCTGCATGCGGTCGAATCGGCCCTCAATCGCATTGACTATGCCGATGACGAGGCCCATGCCGCAGTGCAGGGCGGCATGTCCGCGGACAGTATCGATGAGCGCTTCTATCTGCGCAAAGCGCAGGAGTTTATGAGCGATGTATCGCACAAGATCGGCATCATCGATGGGCTGCAAGCTGGTGAAAACCGGTTCCGTACCATGCGTGGCGTCGAAGGCGTGCGTGGCGGTGACTGGGACATCAGCACTCGCTTCGCCAACGTATGCGAAAGTCTCTCGCTGCCGTTCCGCATGAGCTACCGTTTTGACGAAGACGCCCGTGCCGGCGTGATGGTGGTGCGTTTCAGCGTTCCGAAGCCTGCGATTATGCCGGTTGAACGCCAGCATGCGGACGGTTTCGCTTCAGCCTATGCCGTGCGATTGGGTGGTCTGCTGGCGTGGGCCGCATTTTCGTCGGGAGTGCGCGTTACGCAGGTCGATCTGACCGGCTGCCTCGGCAATACGGATGGTACGCCCGTGATTTCCATGGGATTCGACCGCGTGCCGTTCATGATGAGCGCGCTTCCCGCCATGAAGAACGGCCAATGCGACGAAATGTCGCTGGACGTCGATCCTCTGGCCCTGCTCAACCTGCTCAAGCCGGTGCGTTACCGTGGCCAGTTCGACGCGAATCGAGGATTTACGCAGATTGAACCGTTGACCATGCCGGCTGTGTTCCTGCAGAAGCGCGTACCGGAATGGCAGGATCAGCGTGAACTTCCGGAATCGTTGCGCGGGTTCCTGCGCGCCGACCGTGCCTGCGAGCTGGACGTCATGCACGACGAGTCGCCGATTTCCACCGACGATGTGATCGCGATCGTCGAGGAGAACGAGGATTCCCCGATGGTCGCGGAGCTGCAGCTTGAAGTCGCACTGACCCAACTGGGCGAGGCCGGCGAAGCGAAGATTGGCGCGAACGGCGAGATTCCGCTATATTGCAGCCGTTCGGCTGGCCGCCTTATGGTGTCGTTGCTGGAAGGCGATGAACACACGCGTTACTGGAAACTGCCGGACGCTGCGGTGGACGTGCACCAGAACCTCGGCATGCTCGCCAAAGACAACGGCGGCAAGGAGCGTGCCGAAAGCGAGGGACTCACATGCATCAAACTCGGCCCGACCTGCATGAGGTTCCGCGAGGAACTCGCACAGGTGTACGCCAAGAACGACGAATACGGCAAGGCCGCGGATGTGCTCATCGAAGCGCTCAAACTGGCCGTGCTGCCTGTGGACTGCGAAGTGCTCTACTACCGGCTCGGATACGCACTGTGGCAGATCGGCCGTCTGCAGGAGGCGCTTGCCTGCTATACGATGATGGTCAACGGCGGCACCCCGTTCCGTAACGCAGCCCGCGACGAGGCATATGAGCTGAGCCAACAGATGGGACTGGCTTCTGCGGAGATGTCGTACGACGATGCCTGCTCCGCGATGCGCGCCGGCGGCATACCGGTGGCGCCGAGCGAGAAGGTTCTGGACGTGCTGGCCCGTGCGGCCATCGAGCTGACCGATGCGGGATTCCCGCTGTTCGCCCAAGATGCCGTCTGGGTATTGGGGTCGCGTGTCGGAGGCGATGTGATGGGTTCCGTTTCGGCCAGTTTGCGTATGGGCGTGATGGAATCATAGGGCGTGTGGCAGGAGCGTGCCGCCGGGTCGTATCGGGCAGTCGTGCCATCGGTCCATGTTGCCGGCTCATGTTGCCGGTCCATGTCGGTAGGGTTTGCGATTGGTCGGGGCTGGTTGTATAGTTGAGAAGTTGTGTGTTCTGCCACGCATTCAGTTGCGGGCGTCGAACGCGCAGACTTGCAAGTCAATAGTAATTATAGGGAGTCCATTATGGCAGCTCGTTGCGCAGTGTGCGGCAAGGGACCGCAGACCGGTTACACCGTTTCGCACTCACATATTCGCAATAAGCGCACCTTCCGCCCGAACCTGCAGCCGGTTCGCACCACCATCGACGGCGAGAACGTTCGCGTTCGCGTTTGCGTCAAGTGCTTGAAGGCTGGCAAGGTTCAGCGTGCTGAAGCGTGAATCGCGAAATAACAGCTTGAAACCCCGGTAGGTCCAAGGCCACCGGGGTTTTGCTTTATCTGTTCGCCCTTGCGGGGGTCATATTGATGCGGAGCGAATATGGGGTATGTGACACAATGAAGTGTTATGAACGCCACACTGGAAACCCCGATTACCTCGATCGAAACGAATCGCCGCCGCGTCGGCGCGTTGAAGTCATTGGGCGTGGTGTCAATCGGTGATGCGCTGACCTACTATCCGTTCCGTGTGACCGAACCGGTGCCGTTGCGAGCCCTGCGCGAAGCGAAAATCGGGGAGAAGATGGCATTCGCGGCGCATGTGCGGGAAGTACGCGTGTTCCCGATGGCCCGCCGGGGATTCCGCCTGATCGCCACCGTGGACGATGCACGATTCGCGCAATCCCGCCGCGTCGCCGGATCGCTTGCCTCATTGGTGTTCTTCTCGTATCGCAAATCATATGTCGACTGGGTGCAACGCAGGTTGCATGACGGTGCACTGCTGGTAATCGCGGGGGAGCCGAGCGTCTACAACGATCGTCTGCAGTTCACCCATCCCGACATGCTCACCGTCAATCCGACGGATATGCAATCAGATAGGCACCATGATATGCAATCGCCGGCGGAATCCGGGGAATGGAACGACGGGCCCGGCGACGGGCCCGCGTGCGATCCGCTGCAATCCAATCTCCCGCAATCCAATCTCACATTCGACGCGGAAACGGTACAGGAAGCATTGACCCGCGTCTGTCGGCCGAGACCGGTATATCATGCGAATTCGCGCATCTCCAGCGAGCACATCCACGAGTCGATCCTGAAATACATGGATGCGCTGCGCGGTGACGAATACCTTGCCGCGCAACGGGTTGCAACCGTAGAATCCGGACGAGCCGGGGAATTCGACCAGCCGAACATCGACCGCGCCGCGCAGACCGAGGCGCTCGCTGCAGCCGTTCCCGACATCGTTCCGGAACATCTGCGCGCCGCCGAAGGCCTGATGCATCGTGCGGAAGCGTTCATGGCGATTCATGATCCGACGAATACCAAGGATTGTGATGCCGCATTGCATACGTTGCGCTACGAGGAGGCGCTGATTTGCCAGACCGCGCTCGTCAAGTCACGCGACGCCTCGCGCAAGGCGGCTGCTTCGGCCTGCTCCGAAACCGCATTGCTGGATGATTTCATCGCATCCCTGCCGTTCGTCCTGACCGTCGGGCAGCGGCAGGTCATCGCCGACATCTCCGCCGACATGGCGTGCGATTATCCGATGCAACGACTGCTCCAAGGCGAAGTGGGCTCCGGCAAGACGGTGGTCGCCGTTGCCGCGATGATGCAGGCCGTCGGATCGGGACTGCAGGCGGTGCTCGTCGCGCCGACGCAGGTGCTGGCCGAGCAGCATTACGAGAGCATCTCCAAGATGGTTCAGCGTATGGGAGTCGCCGTACGCACTGCGGAATATGGGGAATCCCACGAACAATCTACTCACAATCAGGGTGTGGATGGCGGTGCACAAGTCGGCGGAAGGTCGGCTGGTGGGGAACCGGCTGGTACGGGGCCGACAGGTGGCGGACTGGCTGCCGGGGAATCGGGCATCGGGAATCCGCCGGGCGGGGACATTCCGGTGCTGCTGCTCACCGGTGGCATGAAACTGTCGGCGCGTCGGCGCGTGCTCGCCGTGGCGGCAAGTGGCACGCCGTGCATCGTCGTAGCCACGCACGCCGCATTCTCCAAGACTTTCCAAGCGCCGAACCTTGCACTGGCAGTGATTGACGAACAGCACCGTTTCGGCGTAGAACAGCGCGAATCGCTGAATGCCAAGGCCGACAAGGCACCGCACCTGCTGGTCATGACGGCCACGCCGATTCCCCGCACCGCCGCCATGACCTGGTTCGGTGACCTTGACATCTCGTGGCTTACCGAACTGCCGGGCGGACGCAAACCGATTCGCACCTTCGTGGTGCCCGAAGCGGATGCGCATACCATGGCCAGCATGTTTGCGTTGATTCGAAGCCGCCTCGACGCAGGGGAGCGCGCCTATGTGGTATGCCCGCGCATCGATGCCGATTCCACCGAAGTCGACACCTCACCTGATGAGGATCCGGGGCGCTCGTTCGATGAACTGTATGAGCTGGGCGAGGACGACGAACAGCGTGCACAGCGTCCGCCATTGCATTCCGTGGCCGAGATCAAGGAACGTCTGGCGGGATTGCCGCAGTTCGCCGGCATTCGCTTTGCCACATTGACCGGCAGGGATGATGATGAGACCAAAATGCGGGTCATGGCCGATTTCGCAGCCGGTGCCACGCCGATTCTGGTGGCGACCACTGTGATCGAGGTCGGCGTGGATGTGGCGCAGGCCAGTTGCATGGTGATCTTTGATGCGGACCGGTACGGATTGTCCCAGCTGCATCAGCTGCGCGGGCGCGTCGGGCGAGGTGGCACCAATTCGTGGGCGTTCCTGATCTCACGTGCCGAGGCTGGCAGTGACGCCGCGCAACGTCTCGAAGTGATTCGCGGATCGCTTGACGGCGCGGAAATCGCCCAGGCTGACTTGGAATTCCGCGGGGCCGGCGATGTGCTGGGCGATGCCCAATCGGGCGGACGGTCGAGTCTGAAGCTGTTGCGCGTGGTCAAGGATGTGAAAATCATCGAACACGCCCGTACCGCCGCAGAAGAGTTGGTGGCCGCCGACCCCGACCTGCTTGGAGAGGTACAGCTCGCCGGTGCCGTGCTCGACTTCACCCGTGGCAACGAAACCTTCCTTACCAGCAATTAGGCTTGTGCCCATGCGCGTTATTTCAGGACGATTCAAGGGTGTGGCGCTGACCACGCCGAAAACCGGTACCAGGCCGACCACCGACAGGACCAAAGAAGCGATATTCTCGCATCTGGATTCGTGGGGAGTGCTGGACGATGCGCGCGTACTCGACCTGTTCGCCGGAACGGGAGCTTTGGGCATCGAGGCGTTGAGTCGTGGCGCGCGAGAACTCATAGCGGTGGAATCCTCCGCACCGGCGGCAACGTTGATCGCGCGTACGCTGACTGCATTGAAGCGCAACCGTTCATGGGAATCGGGCATGAGCGCGCGTGTAATCAAGGCGCGTGCCGAAAAATATGCGGCAGGGGCCGCCGTCGCATCGTTCGACGTGATTTTCATCGATCCGCCGTATATCTTCGAAACCGAGGCCTGCAATCAGTTGCTGTCTGACCTAGCGGGCGGCGACATGACATCCTCCGATACCATCATCGTGCTGGAACGGTCCACACGATCCGATGACCCGACTCCGCCGGACGGTTGGGCGATCGCCGACCGCCGTGACTATGGCGAAACCGCCGTGTACTACATCGAGCCCGCCAGCGTCGGTAATCTCTGACGTCCTCAATCCACCGACGCTGGCGGGCGTGCCAGCGTCGGTAGTTTGGGTATATCCTCAATCCACCGACGGTGAGGGGTGTCTGGGCGTCGGTAGTTTGGGTATATCCTCAATCCACCGACGGTGAGGGGTGTGTCAGCGTCGGCAGATTGAGGGATTCGCGCTTGCGTGGGTGAGGACCGGAAACCTCCCACCCCAAGGACATCAGTGTTTTGCGGTCAGCCTTGTCGAGCTGGGTGCAATCGAGAGCCTCGATCAGGTCCGGGCGCAGTTCGTCGGTCTTGGACAACGCCTCATCACGACGGAACCGATCCACCTTGCCATGATCGCCGGAAAGCAGCACATCCGGCACCTTGAGCCCACGCCATTCGGCTGGTTTCGTGTACTGGCGGTGCTCCAACAACGCATTGCCACCGGTGTAGGATTCCTCTACGATCGATGCCGGATTACCCATGAACCCCGGCATCAGGCGCGTAATGGCTTCCAACATGACGGAAACCGCCACCTCACCGCCATTCAGCACATAATCGCCGATTGAATATTCGCGTACGTCAACGCCTTGCGCACGGTAATACTGCGGAATGCGAGCATCATAGCCTTCGTAACGACCGCAACCGAACAGCAGATGATCGGCGTGGCTCAGCTCGGTCGCATCCTGCTGCGTGAACAGGGGAGCTGACGGATTCGGAAAGATCAGCACCGGGCGAGGCGAATCAGCGGCGGTACCATCCGGAACTTCGGCAGTCGTATCATCCGTGGAAATCGATGCCTCACCGTCGCAAGTGCCGCAAGCATGTTCGGCAGCGCAATCGACGGCATCCGCGGCAATCGTGGCCGGTGCAAGTCCCAGCAAATCATCAAGGCACTCGCTCCACACCTCCGGTTTCATGACCATGCCGGCGCCGCCGCCGACCGGGGTGTCATCCACGGAATGATGCACGTCGTGCGTCCAATCGCGCAGATTGTGCGCCTGAACGGTGACCAGGCCCTTCGCCTGCGCCTTGCCGAGAAGACTGAGGTTCAGCACTTCGAAATACTCCGGGAACACGGACACGATATCGATCTTCATACTGCTCCACAATAGTGGGATGCCTGCCAAGAGGATTGCCAAAAGGGTCATCGAAGCGGGAAGATCCCGAAGCGTGAACGTCGCCGCGAGCATCGGAGCATGGATGCCGGGGCAATCCGATGTCTACTTCTTGAGACAACCATGCATGGCGCCGGTCGGCATGCGATGCATGTGGGTCAGATTATGCGGATCGAGGATGGAATCGAGCAATTCGGGGCTCAACACCTTCTCCTTCTGCGCGATCTCACGCACGGTGGTGTTCCTGACGAGCGCCTCCTGCGCGATGGTCATGGCCCGTTCGTAGCCGATATAGCCGATGAGCGCAGTGGCCAGTGACGAGGAACGCATGACCTCATCCATGCCGGCTTGCTCGTTCACCGTGATGCCGCTCACGCAGTGCTCGCGGAGCGTGTCCATGGCGTTGGCGAGCGTGTGCATGCCGGTCAGCAGCGCATGCAGCATTACCGGTTCGAATGCGTTGAGCTGCAATTGCCCGGCTTCGGCGGCACAGGATATGGTGGCGTCCATGCCCATGATCATGAACACGCACTGGTTCACGCATTCCGGAATGACCGGATTGACCTTGCCCGGCATGATTGACGAGCCTGCCTGACGGGCCGGCAGATGAATCTCCTCAAACCCTGCGCGTGGTCCGCTTGCCAGTAGCCGCAGATCGTTGGCGATCTTACCCAAATGCAGGGCGGTACGTTTGATGGCGCCGGACAAGGTGACGAAATCGCCGACGTCGCTGGTGGCTCCCACCGAATCGTCGGCCGCGCGGATCGGCAGATCGGTCAGCGCCGCAAGATGCCGGATCGCACGCTCGCGGAAACGTGCGTCGGCGCAGATGCCGGTGCCGATTGCGGTGCCGCCAAGATTGACTACGGCAAGCGGCGTTTGTTGCGATGACAGCAGTCGTGCGTCGGCGTCGAGTTGCGAGGCGAAGCCGCCGAACTCCTGGCCGAAGGTCATTGGAACGGCGTCCTGCAGTTGCGTGCGGCCGATTTTGACGATCGGCATGGTGCGCTCCGACAATGCACGGAAGGCGTCGACGAGCTGGCTGGTGCGGTCGACCAGCATGCCGGAAGCGCCGATCAGGGCGAGTCGGCATGCCGCCGGATAGGTGTCGTTGGTGGATTGCGACTTGTTGACGGTGTCGTTGGGATGGATGATGTCATACTCGCCGCGTGCGTGGTGGCCGAGTTCCAACGCACGATTGGCGATTACCTCGTTCACGTTCATGTTGGTGGAGGTGCCGGCACCGCCTTGCAGCACGTCGATGGGGAATTGGTCGTTAAGCTCGCCGGAGGCCACGTCTTCGCAGGCTCTGTCGATGAGTGCCGCCTGATATGCGTTGATATTGCTGAGTTCGCCGTTGGCGCGGGCGCAGGCTTGCTTGACCTGCGCATAGGCGCGGATGAGTTCCGGATGGTCGCTGACGGTGATGCCGGAGACGGGGAAATTATCGATGGCGCGTAGCGTGTGAATGCCCCAGTAGGCTTCGGCGGGTATTTCGGCCGATCCGATGCAATCGTGTTCGATTCGGGTCTGATGCGCCTTGCGGGTCGGCGCGATGGGCCGCTGCGGGGTATGCAGTGTCAGTGCCATGGTGTTCCTCCTGGTTGCCGGATGTTTTCCGGTCCATGGCTCACCATAATCGTAAGAAATACATCGCACAAGATGAATATATCCCCGATACTCCGTAGGATGAGCCGATTCAATCGATGGAATATCGGGGATATGCTGCTGAATATACTTCGGGGGCGGCGTCTGGGAATCTGCTTTGGCGGGAATCCGTTTTTTTGAGGGATTGCCGTTACAGTCCTGGAATGAGTCCGCCTGGCGGATTCAAAGTGAGATAGCCTTCCTCCAAATCGATGTCCGGTACGAGCTCGTCGACGAACGGCACCAACGCACTGTTCTCAACGACCACGCCATCGGCATCCTTGACCGGGTTGGCGAGACGGATTTTCAGCAGCCATTGGGCCACCTCAATCACATCCACGACCTTGCCGATTACCATACCGGGTTCGAGCCCCAGTGTGTTGTCGTCGGCAAGACGTGCCTCCAGACCGATCAGGTCTTTCGGATACCACTCGTCGGCCTGAAGCATCTCCTCCGGATCGTCGGCCTCGCCATAGAGCACAGTGCCGTTGGCGGCTTCTGACGAGTCACGATTGTCGATGCCCTCGAATTTGATGATCCAACGGTTCTTGAAGGTACGGGAGTGTTCCACCACGTACTCTTCTTCGCCGTCTTTCGTGTACAGCACAGCACCGGGAGCGAATCGGTATTCCGGTTCGTCCGTAAAGATCTGCACGGTGACTTCACCTTTGAGTCCCTGCGCACGTCCGATACGACAGACCCTCAGCAGCTCAGGCTGTTGAGGGTCGTCTACATGCATCTCACGCACCACGCTAGGATCTCACCTGCGCACATCCATGATGTCGACGCGCACCTTATGGTCGGACAGCGCCTGTACCACGGTGCGGATCGCATTGGCCGTGCGGCCGCTGCGTCCAATGACGCGACCGATGTCTTCCGGGTTCACGCGCACGCGAATAAGTTCGCCGCGCGCGTTCTCATGGGACTTGACGGAAACGTCGTCGGGAAAATCGACGATGTTCTTGATCAGATGTTCCACAGCCTGGGCGAGCATGATCACTCAGCTTCCGCAGCCGGCTCTTCAGCCGGGGCTTCCTCAGTGGCGGCGGCTTCGGCTTCGGCGGCGGCCTTGGCGGCAGCTTCAGACTTTGCTGCCTTCAGCTTCTGGGCCTGGGCTTCGACGGCCTCAACACGAGCGGCGGCATCCGGACCAGCCTCAACGGTTTTCAGGGTGCCCTCAGCACCGTCGAGACCCTTGAACTTCTGCCAGTCACCGGTGATCTTCAGCAGGTTCAGCACCTGCTCGGTCGGCTGGGCGCCAACGCCGAGCCAGTACTGAGCGCGCTCGGAATTGATGTTGATGGTCGAAGGCTGGGTGTTCGGATTGTAGGTACCGATCTCTTCGATGGCGCGGCCATCACGCTTGGTACGGGAATCCATGATCACCACGCGGTAGAACGCGTAGAACTTCTTACCCATGCGCTTCAGACGAATCTTGGTTGCCAAAATGGCTCTCCTTGTAACTAGGGGTGTGTGTTTCGTGTTCTGTGTGGGGCACGGAATCCGAAACCCACGTGTTCCTCACGTCACGCGATAGTTAGAGGGCTTCGCGCGCGCGAATAACTGGGTAATTATAACTGTAGGGTCTGGACGCGCCGGCATCGCGCGTCGGCAATCCTCCTGCTTTCCCAATCTACCGACGGTGGCGTGCCCTTAGCGTCGGCGGATTATGGCGCCACCCAATCTACCGACGGTGACAGCGTCTCAGTGTCGGCGGATTGTGAAGATCACTCAATCTACCGATTCTGGCAGCGCCTTGCCGTCGGTAGATTGTGAGGTTTCCCAAACTGTCGACGGTGGCGTGCCTTTAGCGTCGGTGGATTGGGAAACGACTTGCCGGGTTGTCCGATTCTGGAGAATCGGACAACCGTGAGGTGTTTGGGCGGGTCTGATTGTCCGGACTTCCGGAATCAGCCAAATTGGATACACTGGGGAATCTACGTATTCGATCTTGCAACGAACGGTTTGCAAAGGGAGTTGCCTCGATGATTATCGCGCTTTGGATTGTGTTGCTGGTCTGCATCGTGTGGATTGCGCTCGGTGAAATGCCTGCCGGATGGGACGGCCATCTACCGTTGCCGTATCTGATTGCGCTGATTCCGTTCATGTGGATTCCGACGCTGACCATTTCGATTGCTGGGTTCGCGCTGCATGAAATCGCTCTCGGCTGCACTGCGCTGGGCGTCTGCCTTGCATCACTATTGCGTAAGGAACAGTATTGGATCAACAATCTGCAGACGCACAACACTGCGCAGATGATTGCCGACAGGCTTGCGGAAAAGCGTGAAACATCGCGTGAAAACAATACTGAGGAGACCGAGACTGGAGCGGAGGACGCCCGACATGGTCAGTTCCGCGTGATGACGCTGAACTGCCGATTCGGCCGTGCAAATGCTGCCGCGATTGTGGAAGCCGTCAAACGATATGACATCGCCGTACTTGCGTTGCAGGAACTTACGGAGAACCTGATCGCCGAGCTGGATGCGGCGGGCCTTGCCGATCTGTTGCCTTATCGTCAGCTGGGCGAGGTGAAGGAATCGGACAATGGCGGGTTCAACGGCGTCTGGATTCGTGTGGAACCAAGTGATGCTTCACCGGTCACGGTGGTGATTCCGGCCGCCGATGTGCCGGGACTATGCTTTCCGATTGATTCGATGCGGAGCATCACCTTTGCGTCGGCGCATCCGAAATCGCCGATGCGCGGCTGCCGCGACTGGTCTGCTGGCATTATCGGATTGGGCGCCTTCGCTACTACGCAGAATCAAGGTGATATCACCGTGGTGATGGGCGATCTGAACTCCGGTACCGATCATCCGAGTTTCAGAAAGCTAATGCGGCTGGGATTCAAGGATGCCGCGTTGGTCGAGGCGAAAGGTCGCCGTGCCACGTTCCCCTCATGGCTGCCGTGGCCGCGCATCATTCTTGACCATGTATTGTTCACGTCAGGGCTGGACGCCTCCGACGTGCGGTCCTTCACCGTCGAAGGTAGCGATCATCTGGCGCTGGCCGCCACCCTGACTCTCAAATAATCCGGCATCCTCAATCTACCGACGCTTACAGCACCCTGAGCGTCGGCAGATTGAGACAGCACCGCAATCTACCGACGGTGATGGTCCGTGAGTGTCGGCAGATTGGATATTCTCCCAAACTGCCGACGGTGAGGTGCTATGAGCGTCGGTAGATTGAGGAGAATGAGAAGGCATACGCGAAGAGGGCATCGGATTGGCTTCCGATGCCCTCTGTTGGCGAGTGAACCGATCCGTAGGTGGGTGGTTCCGCAGGCGGGTGGTTCCCAGTAGGGGTGGATGGCTCGTGAGCGGACGACCCCCATAGCGGATAGGTCCGCAGGCGGGCGATCCTGCAGTCGGAACGGGTCAGTGCAGCAGACCGGACAGACCGCCGCCGAAGTTCGGCGGCAACTCCGTGCCCGAATCGCCCATCACATCTTGCAAACCAGCCGGAAGCGCCGGATTCTGCGGTTTCTTGGCGAAAGCGGAGCCACTCGACTTGCCGCCGGAGTTCTTGCCGGCGAGCTTGTCCCGCAATGCTTTCTCCTCAGCCTCGCGCTTCATCGGATTGCCGGACTTGGAACCCTTCTTCTTACCCTTCTTGCTCTTGCCCTTGCCGCCACCCATGGACGGGCCGCCGAAACCGGGCATGCCAGCACCGGCTTTGTTGCTCATGCGGCGCATCATCTTCGAGGCCTGCTCGAAACGTTGCAACAGCGCATTGACCTGCGAGACGGTCACGCCGGAACCGTAGGCGATACGGGCGCGACGGGAACCGTCGATAATCGAAGGATCGCGTCGCTCCGCCGGAGTCATCGAACGGATGATGGCTTCGGTACGGTCGATCTCCTTCTCATCGAACTGTTCAAGTTCCTTACGGTGCGCGGCCATGCCAGGAATCATGCCGAGCAGATTCTTCATCGGGCCGAGCTTGCGCACCTGCTGCAGCTGGTCGAGGAAATCGTCAAGACCGAAGGAGCCGTCGGAAATCTTCACGGCGGCCTTACGGGCCTCCTCCTCATCGAACTGCTTCTGCGCCTGCTCGATCAGGGTGAGGATATCGCCCATGTCGAGGATGCGGGAAGCCATGCGATCCGGGTGGAAGACTTCGAAATCCTTCAATCCTTCGCCCGTCGAAGCGAACAGGATCGGCTTGCCGGTAACGGATGCGACGGAAAGCGCGGCACCGCCACGAGCATCGCCATCAAGCTTGGAAAGCACCACGCCGGTGAAGTCCACGCCTTCGTCGAACGCCTTCGCCGTCTGCACGGCATCCTGACCGATCATCGCGTCGATGACGAACAGGATCTCATTCGGTTGCACGGCATCGCGGATATCGCGGGCCTGCCTCATCAGTTCCTCATCAACACCGAGACGGCCTGCGGTATCGATGATGACCGTGTCATACAGCTTCTGCCTGGCGAACGCCACGGAATCGCGGGCCACCTTCACCGGGTCTCCGGTGGTCAGGCCCGGAGAGGCAACGGCCTCACCGCCGGCGGACTGCACACCCTTTTCCGGCGCATACACCGGTACGCCGGCGCGCTCGCCGACCACCTGCAACTGCGTCACCGCGTTCGGACGTTGCAGATCGGCCGCGACAAGCAGCGGGGTATGGCCGGAATCCTTCAGCCAATAGCCCAGCTTGCCGGCGAGCGTCGTCTTACCGGCGCCCTGAAGGCCTGCGAGCATGATGATCGTCGGCGGATTCTTCGCGAAGTTCAGCGGACGATCCACGCCGGCGCCGAGCACGTCAGTGAGCTCTTCGTTGACGATCTTCACGACCTGCTGCGCCGGATTCAGCGCCTGCGAAACCTCAGTGCCGAGCGCACGCTCGCGGATACGGCCGGTAAAGGAACGCACCACGTCGAGCGCCACATCGGCGTCGAGCAGCGCGCGGCGAATCTCACGGATCGTACCGTCGATATCGGCCTCGGAAAGCTTGCCTTTGCTCTTCAGATGCTTGAAGGCATTCGAGAGCCTGTCTGTCAAAGAACTAAATGCTGCCATAATGTTCCCCAGTCTAGCCGTTTGCTCGGATAGATGACTATGCGATGGACGATTGGACGACTACTGCAGCGACCAAGTGGAGCCCTGCGGACCGTCTTCGATGGCGATGCCTGCCGCGTTCAGTGCGTTGCGAATCGCGTCGGCTCGGGCGAAATCCTTGGATTTGCGAGCTTCGGCGCGCTCGGCCAACTGCTCGGAAACGAGCTTGTCGAGCGCCGCATGCTCGGCGGAATCGGCGGCAGCGCCAGCCGCGCCTCCTGCAACGCCGCCATTCACCCATGGTTCGGCCAGCGGATCCAATCCCAACGTATCGAGCATCGCACGCACATTCACGAGTGCTTCGCGCACTTCGGCTTTGGCGGCATCCGAATCGGTGCGGTCGGCCAGTTTCGACAGCAACGTGTTGCCGGAACGGATCGCCGTGAAAATCGCAGCGGTCGCACCGGAAACGTTGATGTCGTCATTCATTGCGGCAACGAAATCGGCCGGCAGTGCATCCGCGGAAATCGCGGCGATCTCATCATGGGACGGCTGTTCGCCGACGGCGGCGCCGGCGCGTTCGATGAAATTCGCCACGCGATCGTAGGCGGACTGCGCTTCGGCCAGCGTCTGATCGGACCATTCCAGCATGGAACGGTACTGTACGGAACCAAGTGCGTAACGCACCACCCAGGCGGAATTTTCCGCCAGAACCGCCGGAACGGACAGGCCGTTGCCGAGCGATTTGCTCATCTTTTCGCCTTTTGCGGTGACCCAAGCGGAATGCATCCAACGGGCGGCCGAATCGTAACCGGCGGCGCGCGTCTGCGCCATCTCGTTCTCGTGGTGCGGGAATCGCAGATCGAGGCCGCCGCCGTGAATGTCGAACATGTCCTTCAGATAGCGATGGCTCATCGCGGAGCATTCGATATGCCAGCCTGGACGACCCGTACCGAACGGTGTGTTCCAACGGGCGTCGAGCGGATCGGAATCCTTCGGGGCCTTCCACAACGCGAAATCGCGCGGATCATGCTTGTCGGGCGACATGTCGGCCGGGTCGATCGGGTTGTATTTGTCGTCGCCGGCATTGTCGACGGACGGTCCCATCGCGTCGGTGATCTTGGATGCATCATCGGAGACGGCGGTTTGTTTCTGATGCGTCAGTTCGCCATAATGCGGCCAGCTGGCCACGTCGAAGTAGACGTTGCCGGTCGGATTGCCGTTCTCGTCGGTCACCACATAACCGTGGCCGTTGTCGATGATCTTCCGAATAAGGTCGATCATGTCGATCATGTGGCCGGTGGCGCGAGGTTCGTAGGTCGGCGGCTCGACGCCGAGCGTATCGTATGCTTCAGTGAACTCGCGTTCGTAGATGTAGGCACGTTCCCACCATTGCTGACCTGCGGCGGCCGCCTTGTCGAGAATCTTGTCGTCGATATCGGTGACGTTGCGCACGAATGTGACCTTGTAGCCGAGACGCTGGAACCAGCGACGTACCACGTCGAATGCGACGGCGGCGCGGATATGGCCGATATGCGGTGAGCTCTGCACCGTGGCGCCACACACGTAGATACCGACCTGGCCGGGTTTGAGCGGCACGAAACTTGACACCGTGTGCGAGGCGGTGTCGTACAGCTTCAGTCCGGTTGCGGCGCCAGCCACCGTTTGGACTGTGCCGGCAACGCCGGAAGTGTTGGTATTCTGCGGTTCTTGCGTGTTCGTCATACCCACGAGAGTATTGCCAGAATCGGACATACTGATGCATGGAATCCGCAGGCTAAGTGGAAAACGATTGTAGCTGATTTGTCGAATTTGTGAATGTTGTTTACGTGGGTGATGTAACAATGGTTGCATGACGCAATCACAGGTGTTGATTCTGCAGCACGTCCCGTGGGAGAAACCGGGACGCATTTTGGATGGCTTGGATGACTTGGGGTTGTCATACCAGATCATGAATGTGGCCAAGGAAAAGAAGCCGGAATTCCCTGATTTCGACGAGGTGGCTGGAGTGGTGCTCATGGGCGGACCGATGGGTGCGCTCGACTACGACAAGTATCCGGGGCTGAAGGCTGAAGCCAAACTGACGCGTGCCGCGGTCAGCGTCGGCAAGCCCGTGCTGGGCGTATGTCTGGGGCACCAGATCATCGCGACCGCGCTTGGAGCGAAACTGAAAAGCGGGGATGCTCCGGAAATCGGTTTTGCACCGATCAAGCGTGTGGATAAACACGATTTCTTCTCGATGTGGAACAAGACGGTGGATGTGCTGCATTGGCATAACGACGTGGTGACGCTTCCCGAAGGCGCACAGCCACTGGCACGCAGTGAGAAGACAAAGAACCAGGCGTTCCGATTCGGCTCCGCGCTCGGATTGCAATTTCACTTGGAAGTCACGCCGACCCTGCTGGAGGAGTGGCTCGACGAGCCGGGTATGGTCAAGGATCTGAAAGCCGCCGGCGGATCGAAATCGAAGCTGCGCGAGGCGTACGTCGAATGCAATCCGCAACTGCAGCCTCTTGCCGATCAGGTTTTCTCCGGATTCGCTGCCCGATGCAATTCATACGCGCAGTCATTGCAGGGCTGAACTGCCCCTCCTCAAACTACCGACGCTGAGGAGGTCATTTCCGTCGGTAGTTTGGGATGCTCCCCAATCTACCGACGGTGAGGAGGTCATTTCCGTCGGTGGTTTGGGATGCTTCGCAATCTACCGACGGTGAGGGGCCGTGAGTGTCGGTAGATTGAGGAAGGGGATTGTTCCGGTAATCCTCCATGTTCCGCCGTTCCCGCTACATTGGTGGATTATGCCGACTTATGATTTGGGACTTGAACACGTATCGCTCGCCTTCGCCACGAAAACGATTTTCACCGATGTGACGCAAGGTGTTTTCGAAGGTGACCGCATCGGCATCGTCGGCAAGAACGGCGATGGCAAATCCACGCTACTACACCTGTTCAAGGGTACGCAGGAACCGGATTCCGGTCGAGTGACCAAACGTAACGGTCTCACGTTCGGCATGCTTGATCAGCGCGATCCGCTCGATGACGACGCCACCGTGCGCGAAGCCGCGCTGGAGGGTCGTGAGGATTACGAATGGGCCGCTGAAACGAAATCACGTGAGATCGTCGAGGCGTTGCTCGGCGGCATCAGCCTGGACGCGCGGATCGGCTCGTTGTCCGGCGGCCAGCGCCGTCGCGCCGACCTTGCCCGCCTGTTGCTTAAGGATTGGGATATTCTCGCCCTCGACGAGCCCACCAACCATTTGGACGTCGTGACGATTCACTGGCTCGCCGAACATCTGAAGAATCGTTGGTCCGCCGGCGCCGGCGCATTGCTGCTCGTCACCCACGACCGCTGGTTCCTCGACGAAGTGTGCGAATCGATGTGGGAAGTGCATGACGGCGTGATCGAACCGTTCGAGGGCGGCTATTCCGCCTACATGTTGCAGCGAGTGGAACGTGACCGTCAGGCTGACGTGCGTGAGACGAAGCGCCGTAATCTGGCCCGCAAGGAACTCGCTTGGCTGACCCGCGGTGCCCGCGCCCGTTCCACCAAGCAGAAGTTCCACGTGAAGGCCGCACGCGAACTCATCGCCGACGTGCCGCCAGTGCGCAATACGCTCGAACTGAAGCAGATGGCGACTTCCCGCCTAGGCAAGCAGGTGGTCGATCTGATCGATGTGACGCAGATTTTCGAGCATGTCAACGGCGAGTCCGACATCGACCCCGATGTGGCGGAAATGGAAGCCTCGGCTTCCCGTGTGGATGTGGTGCCGGCCATGTACGCCGAACCGCAGGTGCACGGCAGTGTGGAAGTCGCCGTCGACGATTTGACCGACCCGCGACTGGTAGATGCCGGCGTTCCGGCCGCGCAACAGGCCGTTGAAGCAGCCGGAAGGTCGGTTGGAAAATCGGCCGGGACAACAGCTGAGCAGACGGCTGCGGTTCCATCGCAAGACGGTGCGGAGCCTGACGATTCCGCGCCGCAAGTGACGTCCGCCGCGCAGA
Organism: Bifidobacterium sp. MSTE12; assembly: GCF_000513015.1. Taxonomy (NCBI): domain Bacteria; kingdom Bacillati; phylum Actinomycetota; class Actinomycetes; order Bifidobacteriales; family Bifidobacteriaceae; genus Bifidobacterium; species Bifidobacterium sp. MSTE12. The sequence continues at coordinate 41,744 of NZ_AZYA01000008.1, forward strand.
AGATCACCGTCACCGGTCGTAAGATCCTCGATGACGTGACATGGCTGATCGGCCCCGGCGACCGATTCGGCATCGTCGGCGCGAACGGTGCCGGCAAATCGACGCTGCTGAAGATTCTTGACGGCACGATCACTCCAACCGCCGGTCATGTGAACATCGGCAAGACCGTGAAATTCGCGGTGCTGTCGCAGAGACTCGACGAACTGGAGAAACTCGGCAAATACAAGATCAAGGAAGTGCTGAGCCGCTACAAGCCGAGCTACATCGTGGACGGCAAAGAAACCACGCCGGGGCAGATGATGGAGCGTCTCGGCTTCGAATCCGCGCAGCTCATGACGCCGATCAAAGACCTGTCGGGCGGGCAGAAGCGCCGCATGCAGCTGCTGCTCATCCTGCTCGACGAGCCGAACGTGCTCATCATGGACGAGCCCGGCAACGATCTCGACACCGACATGCTCGCTGTGATGGAGGACCTGCTCGACACTTGGCCGGGCACGTTGATTGTGGTCTCCCACGACCGCTATCTGCTGGAGCGCGTCACCGACCAGCAGTATGCGCTGATCGGCGGTAAGGTGCGTCATCTGCCTGGTGGTGTGCAGGATTATCTTGATATGACCGAAGCCATCAAGAACGGTAAGAATCCGTTCGCCGATGAGAAGTCTGCAGACAAGGGACGCAGGAACGGCAATACCGGCGATTCTCATGCAGACGTCGGCTCGGCTACGGCTTCCGCTGGTATGGCGACCGGCGCAATCGGCGATTCGGCCGGCAGTCCAGCCGCTGATTCGGCAAAACTCACCGGCAAGGCATTCCATGAGGCATCCAAGCGCGTTGCCGCAATCGAACGCAAGCTGGCCAAACTGGAAGAGCGGAAAGCCGAGTTGGAATCGCAGATGGCCGAACATGATCCGAGCGATTACGAAGGCCTAGGCAAGATCAACGGGCAGTTGCAGGCCGTTGCAGACGAATCCGAATCCCTCGAAATGGAGTGGATGGAGCTCTCTGAACAGCTCGAGTAGGCCCAAGAACATAGACCCAGAACATGGATGGCAGCGTTGCCGTCGGATGCTGAGGACGATGAAGGGCGGTGCCTGCGAGATGAATCGCAGGCACCGCCCTTCATCGTGTTTCGATGTAACTCAGACGCCGATTAGCGACCGGTGATCTCGGAACCGAGCACCTTCTCGCTCAGCGCTTTCGGACCGCGGGTCACGGCCACCGCGCCGGAACGGACCAGCTCGATGATGCCGTAATGTTCCAGCAGACCAAGCAGTGCGTCGATCTTACCTTCGGCACCGGTAGCCTCGATGGTCAGCGACTCAGGGTTCACGTCGACCACGCGTACGCGGAACAGGCGTACGATTTCCAGCACGTCGGAACGGTTGGACTCATCGGCGGCCACCTTGATGAGCACCAGCTCGCGCTCCACGGTGGTGTTCGGATCGAGATCCACGATCTTCAGCACATGCAGCAGCTTGTTGAGCTGCTTGATGATCTGCTCGAGCGGCACCTCCTCCACGTCGGCCGTAACGGTTACGCGAGAGATGTCCGGACGTTCGGTAGGGGAGACGGACAGCGAGTTGATGTTGAACGCACGGCGGGCGAACAGGCCGGCGATACGCGCCAGCACGCCCGGACGGTTCTCCACGAGCACGGACAGCGTATGCCGCTTGGAACCCGGCTGGGATGCAGGATAGTTTGCCATGATTGGACCTTCCTTCCGCTTACTCATTCACTCGTTCTCGGCCGCGGCTCGCTGCAGCGGCTTGATACCCGGCATGTAGGTCACGTCGTCGTTGGAGGCGCCGGCGGCGACCATCGGCCATACCATGGCATCCTTCCACACACGGAAGTCGATGAGTACCGGTCGGTCGTTGATCGCGTTGGCCTTCTTGATGCATTCGATGGCCTCTTCCTCGGTGAATGCGCGCATTCCGACGCAACCATACGCCTCGGCGAGTTTCACGAAGTCCGGCACGTCCATGATGTCAGGCGTGTTTTCGCCATCCAGCAGATTCGTGGCGGAATAGTGATGCTCGTAGAACAGGGTCTGCCATTGGCGCACCATGCCGTATACGGAGTTGTTCAGCAGGGCGATCTTGATCGGAGTGCGGTCGAGGAACGCGGTGGCCAGCTCTTCGGAGGTCATCTGGAAGGAGCCGTCGCCGTCGATCAGCCACACCGGCTTCTTGTCGGCGAACTCGCGTGCGGAGCCGACGCGTGCACCGATGGCCGCGGGTAGGCCGAAGCCCATCGTGCCAAGTCCTCCGGAGGAGATCCAGGAGTGCGGCTTGTCGAATTCGATGATTTGGGTGGCCCACATCTGATGCTGGCCCACGCCGGAAACCCAGATGGTGTCGGGGTCGGCCATAACGGACAGCTGCTTGACGACCCATTGCGGGGCGAGTGAGCCGTCGGTGGGCTGCTCCCACTTGATCGGATAGTCTTCGACCCACTTGTTGATGACTTCCCACCAGTGACTTATGTCCGGCTTGCCGTGCATGGCCTGCTCGCGCTTGATTTCCGGGATGAGATCCTTGAGCACGGTCGCCACATCGCCTACGATTGGCACGTCCGGTTGACGGTTCTTGCCGATTTCCGCCGGATCGATGTCAATATGGATGACGCGCGCGCCCGGTGCGAAAGCATCGAGCTTGCCGGTGACGCGATCGTCGAAACGTGCGCCGATTGCGACCAGCAGATCGCAACGCTGCACTGCGCCGGTTGCGGCGATGGTACCGTGCATGCCGAGCATGCCGAGCACCTTCGGATCGGAATCCGGCACGATGCCGCGTGCCGGCAGCGTGGTGACGATCGGTGCATCGGTGATCTCGGCCAGCTCTTTGACGAGCTCGCCCGCGTCGGAACGCACCGCACCGCCGCCTACATACAGCACCGGGCGGTAGGACTGCTCGAACAGTTTGGCAGCATCGGACAGCACGCGGCCGTGAGCCTTGGTGGTCGGATTGTAGCCGGGCAGAATCATGCGCTGCGGCCAGGAGTAGTACATGTCACCGGTCTGTGCGGTCTTGGTGATGTCCACCACCACCGGGCCGGGGCGACCGGAGCGTGCGATGTAGTGCGCTTCGGCAAGCACGCGCGGAATATCCTGCGCGCGCGTGACGAGGTAGGAATGCTTGACCACCGGATAGGTGGCTCCGACGATATCGGCCTCCTGGAAGGCGTCCGTGCCAATCGCGTTCACGCCCACCTGCCCGGTGATCACGACCAACGGAATGGAGTCCATGTTCGCATCGGCGATCGGGGTGATCATGTTCGTGGCGCCCGGGCCGGAGGTCACGATGCACACGCCCACACGGCCGGTCGCCACGGCATAGCCTTCGGCGGCATGGCCTGCGGCCTGCTCGTGGCGCATCAGTACGAATCGGAATTTCGTATCGTCCTTGATCGCATGGTAGACCGGCAGAATCGCACCGCCCGGAATGCCGAAAACGTCCTGAACTCCCAGATCCTCCAGCGAACGAACCAGCGCTTCGGCGCCGGTCATCTTCTCGCCGTCGACAATGGTCTGCTTTTCAGTGTTGGCGGATGCCTTGGGCATGCCGCTGAATGCCTGCAGAGGCGTAGGTAACACCATGTTCCCTCTCATGCTCGTTCGTGGAATCTTCTCGCTGGGCTTCGTGTGCGGGCGCGTCGGTGAGCGCCGGGTGTCGAAGCCCCTTTTCGGAATGCGGCGTAATCGCTTGTGGCGACTGGGCTGTGCAAATTCCTTCGCTAGTAATCAGTCTATGCTAACGGCTGACAGCGGCGAAAAGCCGCAACGGCCCACATGCTGGCGTGTTGCGAAGGGGCGTGGTATAAGCCATCGGCGTAGTCTACTGAGTTCACTGCCATCCCTTCGCCGATGAGCATGGTCAGTGGCGATTGTTCAAAGCCTTCCAGCCGGCCTCGGCGGCGGCAAGCTGAGCCTTGCGCTTGCTGGAGCCCTTGCCGATGCCAATCACCTCGTCGGAGCCTTCGAGCATGGCTTTCGCGGTGAAAACCTGCGCGTATTCCGGGCCGGAAACCGACATCCGGTAATACGGCTCGCCCAATCCCATGTCATGGGCCTTGACGGTCAGCGAGGTCTTCCAATCCAATGCCGGGCCTTCGGTGGCGACTTCGGCCAAAGTGTCATCAACCAGATGGTGCACGACTTTTCGCGCCTCATCGATACCGTGCTGAATGAACGTCGCGCCGATCAGCGATTCGACGATGTCGCAGAGAATGGAACTCTTCTCCGCGCCATGCTGTTCCGCCTCGCCGTTGCCGAGCAGGATGTACGGGCCGACATGCAGCTTCTCGCGGGCGATGTGGCTTAACGACTCTTCGGAAACGGCTTTGGCGCGCATCTTGGCGAGCTGGCCTTCCGTCATGTCGGGATGGGCCGCATACAGCGTTTCCGTGGAGACGAGTTCAAGTACGGCATCGCCGAGGAACTCCAGGCGTTCGTAGTTCTTCGCGCCTGGATGCTCGTGTGAGAAGGAGCGGTGGGTGAGCGCCTCGACCAGCAGCTCGGGGGCGAGTGTGGTGCCGAGTGCTTCCAGCAGCACGTTGGCGGTCATCTCGCCTTCCGTCGTGATGGAGGTGGAGATATGGGTCCTCTCCCGTGTATTCCCCGTAGACGCGGCGGTTGGGTCGGCAGGTGCCGTCTTCCCCTTGACCGCTGTTGGCCGTATGGCCTTGGACGTCTTGGACGCTTCAGGCGTCCGGGGGTTCTTGGATGTGGAGTTCTTGGTTCCGGTCTGATGGTGAGCCATGATTGCTTCCTTCGTTAATCAGCCGTTGCGCACGTGGCGAGGCGACCAGTCACCTGGTCTCATTGCTACGCAAACAACGAATTCGTGCATAATCGTCGAGCGGAGGTTGATTCCGCCGATCCGCACCATGGTCAAGTCTAGCGAGATGGGGGACCGGAGGATCGCGGACCGAATCGCACTGCCCCAAATAGCAAAAACCCTGCCACCCGTCGATGGCAGGGTTTCAATGCTATATACCGTTAGTCGGCAACACTCACTTGGTGTGAATGGAGCGGACGGCCTCGCGGTACACACGGCCGCGGAAGGAGCCGCAGCTCGGGCAAGCCATGTGCGGCAGCGCCGGGGCGCCGCAGTTCGGGCAGGTAACGGTCTGGGCGGCCTTGGCCTTCCAGTTTGCGCGGCGGGAATGAGTATTCGCGCGCGAGGTCTTGTACTTAGGCAGTGCCATGGTGTTTCCTCTATTTCGTTCGAACGATATGAGCTTAAGCGTTCAGTATCTTAACGTGAGCTCCGTACAAACGCCAAATCGAGCATCATTCGCCATCGGCGGTACCCTCGAGACGGGCCTTGAGTCCTTCCAGCGCGGCGAAACGGATATCGGTCACATCATGATGATGATCGGGCTGCTCGTTCAGATCGATGCCACACTGCGAGCACAGTCCCTTGCAATCCGGCTTGCAGAGCGGTTGCAGAGGCAGCTCCTCCACCAGGGTATCGCGCAGCAGCGCCTCCAAATCGGCCCATGAACCGCCTTCGAGCAGCGGATAGGTGTCTTCGGACTCGTCTTCGCCCGCAACGATGTCGACTTCCTCCTCGGAGGCCTTGGCGCCATTCTTGCCGCCCTTGACGGCGGTTTTGTCTTCATAGGGGAAGAAGGCGGTGACGTTCACGTCCCAGTTGCGCTGAATCGGCTTCAGGCAACGAGTGCACTCCGCATGTACCGGTGCGCTGATGCGCGCCGAAAGAATCAGACCGTCGACGATCGAATCGAAGGAGCCGACGACCTGCACATCCGCACTCTCGTCAACGCCGACGATTTCATCGCCGATGCCGCTGGGAGCGGGGAACATCGCGTCGAGCGGTTTGCTCTGACCTGCGCGGGATGCCACCTGCGCCACGGAAACCGCCCAAGGGGAGTCTTCGATACGTGCCATATTCAGCCTTCCGGATAGTCGTTCGATTCAAGGTGGGGCAGGTGCTCGCCGGCCTCGCGCTGGCGGTCGTACAGCACCCGCAATCCCGCTTGAACATCATGGTCAAGCTTGCCGAGCTGCTGCTGCAGCGACTCCATCACCGTGGAACAGTACTTGTCGGCGCCCTGCGTGAGATGATCCGCCTTCGCCTGCGCCTGGTCGAGAATATCACGCGCCTTCCGCCGTGCGATTTCGGTGACGTTCTCTTGCCCGGCCAGGAACTGCGCCTGCTCATTCGCCTCACGTACCGTATCGGCCGCTCGCGACTGCGCGGAGGCCACGATCGCATTCGCCTGCGTCTGCGCGCTCTCCAACCGACGTTCGGCCTCGCGCATCAGCGCCGATGCGCGCTCGAGCTGTACCGGAAGCATCTTCTTGAGCTGATCGAGCTGGTCGGTGAACATCTCACGATCCACCTTGACCACGCTGGGAGCGAACAGGCTTGGTTTGGCCTCCGTCAATGCGGCCTCCATATTGTCGATGATGTCGTACACCGTCGTGAACTCCTCACGACTGTGTCCGGTCGGGCCCTCGGCGGAAGCGTCCGGATCGAGGGTCTCGCGCAAATCCGGCAGATCCGACATCGAGAAGGACGGCTTGCCGGAGGTCCGTGCGGCTACGGAAGCGGCCTGCACCGGCTGCTGCGAAGTCTGGTCGTCATCATCGGCCTGCGCAACGTCATAGGGTTGCGTTTCGTCTGTCATCATGCTCTCTTTTCGTTCTTCAGCGCCTCGCCAAGCAGCGGAATCACGCAATCCGGCACCATGCCGGTGACGTCGCCGCCGTGACGCGCCACGTCCTTGACGATGGAACTGGAGATATGTTCCAGATCCGGCGCGGCCGGCAGGAACAGCGTCTCCACGTCGGCGAGCTTGCGATTGACCAAGGCCATGCCCAGTTCGGCCTCATAGTCGCCGTTCTGACGCAGTCCCTTGACGATGACCGTGGCTCCGACCCGCTTACAGTAGTCGGTGATCAGCCCGGTGGTCGAAGCGACCTTGATATTGCGGCAACCGCGCTCTTTCAGCGCCTGGCGGATGATATCGACACGAGTGTCTTCCGAAAACATCGGTGTTTTCGCCGCGTTCACCGCGACCACCACATGCACTTCGTCGAAGAAATGCGCGCACCGCTCGATAACGTCCAGATGGCCGGCGGTGACGGGGTCGTACGACCCGGGACATACTGCAATCGTCATAGTCTTAAGGGTACCGCGCGCGGGCGAAGAAGCTGAGCATCTCCTTTATATATGAACGGTGCGTGGTTTACGAGGTTATGATAGAGGACAGTTGATGGCAGCGTATTGCATGGGATTCCGGCTGCGGAGTCCGCTGCCGAGGTTTTGTAAGGACGGAGCACACCATGGCTTGGCATGCGATTGTTGATGGCGTCTATGATGACGCCGACCCGGTTTCGCCGCTTTCCGACCCGGATGCGGGCACCGGCACTGCGGTGCTGGAGCGTCCGGAGGAAAAGACGCAGCTTGATGACGGCGGCAACGGTGATGCCGACCGTTTCGCGCATTACGTGTCGCGCGACCGCATCCAGGAATCGAAGCTCACCGGTCGCCCGGTCGTGGCGCTGTGCGGCAAGGTGTGGGTGCCTAAGCGTGATCCTTCCCAGTATCCGGTGTGTCCTGATTGCAAGCGCATCTATGACGAGATGATGAATTCCTCCTTCTGACGAGCCTATGGCGTCGGCGGATCCGCAGAGGTTCCGTGAAAGCGGGCAAAAGCGGGCGCATGCGGAGGACATATACGGGGGTTCGCGCAGTCTTGCGTGAGCCCCCGTATGCGTGAATCCCGTGTTATGCCGAGTCGATGTGGCAGATCAGCGTGACGAGATTTCGTCGATGCGACGTAGCTCCTCGTCGGTGAACGTGATGTTCCGCAGCGCGCCGATATTGTCGAGCAACTGTTGCGGGCGGGAGGCGCCGACCAGTACCGAAGTCACCATGCCGTCATGCAGCAGCCATGCGAGTGCCATCTCCGCGAGCGTCTGCCCGCGTTCGGCGGCCAGACCGTTCAGGTCGCGAATCTGCTGCAGCTTTGCCGGGGTCAGGGCATTCTCCTGCAGGAACCGCCCATCGTGCGCGATTCTGCTATCGGCCGGAATCCCGTTCAAATATCGGTCGGTCAGCAATCCTTGATCGAGCGGTGAGAAGGTGATCAGGCCCTTGCCGAGGCGATGTGCGGTCTCCTTCAATCCGTTGCGTTCCACGGTGCGGTCGAAGATGTTGTAGCGGTTTTGGTTGATGATGAACGGCACATGCAATTCGTCCAGGATGGCGGTGGCCTGTTCGAGCGTCGGGCCGTCGTAGTTGGACAGGCCCACGTAGAGCGCCTTGCCGCTGTGTACCGCGGTGGCCAGTGCGCCCATGGTCTCTTCGAGCGGAGTGTGTGAATCCATGTGGTGATGGTAGAAGATGTCCACGTAGTCGAGACCGAGGCGTTCGAGGCTTTGGTCGAGCGAGGCGAGCAGGTATTTGCGGCTTCCGAGGTCGCCGTAAGGGCCGAGCCACATCTCGTAGCCGGCCTTGGTGCTGATGATGAGTTCGTCGCGGTGATGGTGGAAATATTCGTGCAGCAGTCGTCCGCAGTTCTTTTCGGCTGAGCCGGGTTCCGGGCCGTAGTTGTTGGCCAGATCGAAGTGGGTCACGCCGTTGTCGAATGCGGTGAACACGATCTGCCGCATGGTGTCGTATGGGGTGATGTCGCCGAAGTTGTGCCAGAAGCCGAGGGAGACGGCCGGCAGTTTCAGGCCGCTTGCGCCCACGTGGTTGTAGGTCATGCTGTCATAGCGTGCAGGCGATGGCGTGTAGACGGTGGTTGGTTCGAGCAAGGTTCCTCCTTGAAAAAACGGGGCTGTTCGCCGCGATGCGTTGCGCGGCGCCGTTGAATCCATCGTCGCACCTCAAGTAAACTTGAACGCAAATCGTGGCAGGTGATGCACCTTCTGCCATGAGGGAATCTCAGGAAAAGGATTTGAGGAGGGGAGATGGGCTCGTACACGATTCGCGAGATGGCGAGGAAGTTTGGCATGCAGCCGTCCACGTTGCGGTACTACGAAGATCAGGGATTGCTGACCGACGTCGGCCGCGACGATGCGGGGCGTCGTGTCTATGGCGACGAGCATATCGGGCGGCTGGAGGCGATCGCCTGCTTCAAGCATGCGGGCATGAGTATCGACGAGCTCAAGCGGTTCTTCGCCTATGAAGGCGACGAACGTACGCATATTTCGGACATGGTGGAGCTGTTGGAGAATCGCCGTGACGTTATCGTCGAACAGCGTGCCTCGTTGGAGGAGGCGTATATGCACGTGTTGCGCAAGCTGCATCTGTACAAGGATCTGCAGAGCAGTTATGAGAATGGTACGCAACCCCCGGATTGGGCCGATTACGACGGCAAGGACTTCCGGTAACGCCTCTTCTCACCGTCGGCAGTTATAGGCACTTCCTCAATCCACCGACGCTGAGTGGCCGTGAGCGTCGGTGGATTGGGTGGTTGCTCAATCTACCGACGGTGAGTGGTTGTGAGCGTCGGTGGATTGGGTGGTTGCTCAATCTACCGACGGTGAGTGGTT
>NZ_AZYA01000009.1:0-10079 GCF_000513015.1 Bifidobacterium sp. MSTE12
GGTGGAGATGCCGCGAATGTCACCTAGGCCGGAACCGGTAGTATCGGCAAATGATCGTGGGTAGATCTGATAGACTACCGCCTGTTTCCACCATATATCGGCATTGATGTCAATAGTGGGTTCGCTCATATCAACTCATTTCTCCTTCATGATGTGGTCCGCGTTGACTCTCATGTGCTTCTGGCTATAATGTAAACACATACATTATGATTTGTCAAAAATGGTATGTTTTTAGTCTATATACAGTATTGCAAGCGTTTTCAAAAGAAGATTCGTATGATGCTTTTCATCTGATCATTCGCGTCACATTCACGTACGAAGTTGTTGCAAACACGCCTTCTTCGCTGTCGACTCGTATGCAGGGCGTAGAGTAAAGGAATCACTTGCGGAAGGCAGTGGAAATCTTGGGAGAGTTCGTATGGCATCATCTATCTACGACGTGGCGGCCAAGGCCGTGTCCATCTCCACCATCTCGCCCGCATTCCACTGTTCTGGGAATATAAGGATGCCGATACCACTTTCGAGCAGGAAGTGAAGGATGCCTATTTGGATGACCTGAGAAATCTGTGGGATCTATACACCACCAATTCCACGGTTGATGCGAAGCTGCTTTCCAGCAAGACCCATGAAGACACCACTGCCGAATTCTCCACCGGCAAGGTCGCCTTCTACCAAAACGGCGTGTGGGCCTACACCCAGATCAAAGGCAACGGGGTGGCCGACGAGGATCTCGGCATGGTACCAATCTATATCGGAGCCGAGGGCGAGGAAGTCTATGGTCCGGCTTCAATCTACGATGCCTCCTGGGCCGTGAATAAGAAAAGTTCCAAGAAGGATCAGCAGGCCACTCTTGACTTCCTCAAATGGCTGGTCACTTCTGATGAAGGTAAGAAGACTCTCAGCCAGGATATGGGCTTCTCGGCTCCATTCACCTCCTTCACGCCCGAGGACCAACCTGACAATCCGCTCACTACAGCTGCATTGCAGTATCAGGAAAATGGAGTGCCGTATGTTCGCTCGTTCTCTCTGCCTTCGGGTACTTGGCAGGATGGATTCACCAACGCATTGCTCAACTATTCTCAGGGTACAGGCGATTGGGATGCCGTCAAGAAAGCCTATGTAGACAATTGGCCATCCGAATGGCAGGACAACAAAGAAACCAACGGTTCCATGCCGGTAGCTCAGCCATTCGAGGAGTGACGGGTGGCCGGCCAAAAGACCATTGGATAATCATGGCGACCTAGGTACGTGTGCGGCTCCATCGCTGACGTACACTGGTGCTCCGAAACGGGATTTATGCACCGCTATACTTGTAATTGCAGGATGTAAAGGTGTGCGGTCTCAAGGGGTTGACTGATGAAGGCTGGGATTACCGACGTTGCCGTCAAAGCCGGGGTTTCGGTCGCCACCGTTTCACGATCATTTGCGCGCCCCGATCTGGTCTCTCCGAAAACACGTGAGCGTGTGCTCAAGGCGGCTGATGAACTGAACTATTCAATATCTCGATCGGCCACGGCTATGAAAACTGGGCAAGCGCTACGTGTTGCGTTGTTGATCAGCGAAGACATCTCCTCTTGGTTCAATGCCAATCTATTCTCCGGGTTGGATTCAGTGTTGCATTCGGCCGGCTACGATATTTCGGTGTTCCCAATTGTTACCGCGCAGGAGCGTAAAGCGTTCTTCGAGCAACTGCCAGTACGTCGCAATGCGGATGCCGTAATTGTATCGTCATTTGCGATTAATCCCGATGAGGTTCCTCGTCTACAGAGCGTGAGGCTGCCGATTGTCGGTGTCAACACACCTTCAAGCGAAGGGTACGATGCCACCGTCGGCATCGATGACCGTGCAGGTATGCGTATGATAACGGAATGCGTGCTGCGGGCTGGACATACCGATATCGCATTTGTGCGCTACCGCCATGCTCCGGAAATTCCACACAGCGCCGATTTGCGCCAAGAGGGTTTTGAAGAAGCTTGTGCCGTCGCAGGGGATGCGATTCGCGCGCATGTCGTGGAGTATGACGAGCATCTCGCAGATCCAGGCGAAGCCGTTTTGGACGGTGTCTTCACCCTGGAACCTCGCCCTACCGCGGTGTGTTGCATTACGGATTCGGTTGCGATGCAGCTGTTTTTCGCGATGACCCGCAGACGGATGTCGGTGCCGTATGACCTGTCTCTGACCGGTTTTGATGACGGCCTTTACGCGAAGGAAAGTGGCTTGACCACCGCACGGCAAAGTCCGTATGACTTAGGACGCAGCGCCGCCATGAAGGCGTTGGCGCTGATTCGTGGCGATGCCGTGGTGCAGCCACATGAGCGTGTGCCTGCGCGGCTGGTGGAACGTAGTAGTGTCGCGCGGTTGATGTGAGTGATAAGGCGCGACGTAGGGGCAGCGAATGATCGCGTGCCCCTACGTATGAGAACCGAAATGATGGTTTACTCCAACTTGTCGGACGGCGGAAGCATGCCAGTGGAATCCTTGTAGGCGGTCCATTCGGTCTTCCAGCTCTTGGCGAAGGCATCGGTCACGGCGTCCCATCTGCCGGTGCCTTGAGTGTATTCGACCAGCGCATTGGAGATGTTGTCCATCCATTGCTGTCCCGGGATGTTGGCGCTGTAAACGGTCTTCTTGCCTTTGTCGTCGCTCCACACTTTGGCTGCGGCGACCAGCGGATTGTCAGGCTGTTCGTCATCGCCGAATGTGGTGAACGGTACGGCGAAGCCCATTTCTTTGGCGAGTGTCTTCTTGCCAGTATCGCTGCTCACAATCCACTTAATGAAGTCGAGGGATGCCTTCTTATCCTTGTCGGACGCGTTCTTGTTGATGGCCCAGTTCGCGTCGTATACGGCGGCAGGACCATACTCCTCTTCGCCATCGATACCCATGAAATATGGCAACATGCCGAGGTCCTCGTCGGCCACATCGTTGCCTTTGATCTGGGTGTAGGCCCACACTCCGTTCGGGTAGAACGCCACTTTGCCGGATGAGAATTCGGCGGTGGAGTCCTCGTAGGTCACGGAACTGATCATCGATGATTCGGTTGGGCTGTCTTTGACCATGGTGTCCCATAAATCCTTGTAGTTGCCCATATATTTGCCGGTAATGTCAAGTGTGAACTTCACTCCGTCATCCTTGAGTTCATAGAACATCGGGATGCGGGTCATGTGTGCTGAGAAGCGATAGTTATCGGAGGCGTCCAGACCCGGAGTTGATACGGCGCCATTGAGTCCGAGATCGGCCTTGTGTTCCTGGATGGAGTCCATCACGGCCTTCATGATTTGGTAATCGGTGATGTCGTCGACGGATTTGATTACTGCATAGCTTTTGGCGCAATAGTCCCTGATGATCTTCTTGTTGTAGATGATGCCATACCACTCTGCGGCGTATGGGATGGAATAGGCTTCATCGCCATCTTTGAAAGCGTAGCTTTTGCCCTCGTCGGTGAGTAGCTTGTATGCTTCGGAATCCTGCACCGGCTCAAGATACTTCTTGAATTTGGCATACTGATCGAAGCCTGCGATGTTGAACATGGATGGGCCGTCGGTTTTAGATAGCTCCGAAGTGAGGGTCTGGTTGCTGGTGCCAGAGGCTGCGGTCTCAATGTCGACTTTGATGCCGGTCTCCTTGGTGTAGGCACTGGCAAGTTCCTGCAGTTGGTCCACGATTTCTGGCTTGGTGTTGAGGAAGTACACCTTGCCATCGCTCGAACTTGCGGAACCTCCTCCACATGCGGCCAGTATGCCAACACCCATGGTGCATGCTGCCATAGCTGCGATAATTTTCTGAGCCGACTTCATCGTTTGCTCCTTGCTCTTACGGCCTGATGCCGTTTTCCCTTCCACTGTTGCTTGTCGATTTCACGCCTTTGCAAAATCGCCATGCCATCGTACTGGTTCGCTACGGAATCGGTACGATGGGTTCATCGTAACATATTTTTGCAAACTTTTACACACTGGAATCACAGTGATTTATACATTATTAGAATCATGTGCGGCGCATCCATTCCTGCTGGTTTACATTCGTTTGCAATTGTGGATAAGAAGTACGGTATCTTCTTTAACCGTTCCATTTTTGACAACGTTGGCAGTATGATGTACGTAGATATGTCCGTGCGCGCACAACGAATGTGTCGCGTGCCGTGCGAGACGAGAAGTAGCAAAGGGGCATCATGACCAAAGTAGGCATTCGTGAGGTGGCCAAAGCGTCAGGCGTCTCCGTTTCCACGGTGTCGCGAGCTTTCACGCGTCCTGACTTGGTATCCGATAAAACACGTCGGAAGGTGTTGGAAACCGCCGACAGACTTGATTTCAACATTTCCCGTTCTGCCACGGCACTCAAGTCTGGCCTGACCTATCGTGCGGCGATGCTGATGAATGAAGACATCACCAGTTGGTTCAATAACAGGGCGCTTGCTGGGTTGGATGATGTCATGCATGGTGCTGGCTATGACATTTCACTGTTCCAGCATATCGATACCGCTGAGAACCGCGAACGGTTCTTCACCACTTTGCCGGTACGTCGCAATGTGGATGCAGTATTCGTCGCTTCCTTCGCCGTCGATTCGCGTGAAGTTGAGCAGCTCAAGCGCATTCGTGTGCCGATCGTTGGTATCAATACGCCGGGACGTGAAGATTTCGATGCCACCGTATGCATTGACGACGACGAGGGCATGATGATTGCTACGCAGCATCTCATCAATCTCGGTCACAAATATATCGTGTACATCTGCTCGCGCGCCGCCGATTCGCTTAATGCCTCTATCGATGCTCGTCGTCAAGGTTTCATCCATGCTTGTCAGACCGCTGAGACAAGCCACGACCTGCACTGGAAGGTGCTTGAAGTGCCGCGCGATGGTGGCTACGCCGACAGTGCCTTGGCCTCGTTGTTGGCGCTTGATCAATTCCCGGATGCAATCTGTTGTCAAACCGACACCATTGCGATTCCGCTGATTGTGCGACTGGAACGGTATGACAAGCTCACGCCGCGGGATTATTCGATTATCGGATTTGATGACAGTCAGTATGCGGATATCATGAACCTGACCACCATGAAACAAGATCCGTTTCTGATGGGCCGCAAAGCCGCACATAAAGCGCTCACACTCATTAATGAGGAGACTCTCGGTCAGCCGCATGAAATCATGCATGCTCGCCTGACCTTACGTGAGACCGACGCGCCGGTGCAGTTGGTGTTGCGTGACAATGACCGGGCAATCAACGAGTAGCGAACCTAAAGGGCCATGCATTGGCTGTCGCTCACTCTGCAGGAAATACGTCAGTTCGATGTAAGCGGTACTGCATATCGATAGTGTTGTATGCTGTGACGTCAGCGACAACTCCATGCTCATCATGGCTTACGGCATCGGCGCGATTTTCATTGCCGTGCTGTTCGTCATATTCTGATCTTACATCCGGTGATGTTGTCGCTGTTTGCACTGTTCTAGTCTGCTCATGTGACGATGAATGCGGGCAGTGTGCAAAACGTCGTAGTGCAAACGTATGTCATAAAACAATATCCAAGGATGCAGATTGTTGACGTGGTGTCGCCATAAGCGCCGCAACATGCCGTTTGTTGATATTGCAAACGATGTCAATCTGCGATATTCTAAAGATGAGAAACATTCCTGTTGCACTATCTGTTCATGATGGTGATAACAGGCTCAGGGATTCATATGATTACGCAGTCTGGCAATGATCAGCCAGCAAAGGAGAGCGAAGATGCCGAATTCACCAGTCGCTGCACCCAGAAATGAAGAAAGCGCCGAACGTCTTGCACGTCCGTTGATTCAGCTAGCCAAAGCCAACGGTATTTCGACATCATACATCGATCAGTTGGGCGCTTATGTGGAGATTCGCGACGAAGTACTCGTCTCCGTACTGCGGGCGCTTGGCGTGGATGCCTCCACCGATGAGGCGGTTACGAAATCATATGAGGCAACTGTGCGTAAGACCCAGACTACGCTGGTGCCGTCGACCATTGTTAAATTCCTCGGTACGCCTACCGCCATTCCGATTCGTCCGGCAGGCCGGAACGTTACATTGCGCCTGCTGCTGGAAGACGGTACCGCCTACGCAGGCAATCTGGCGATGTGCCTATTAGCAGAGAATGACGGTACATTGAGATTGAACCTGCCAGATGATATTCCCTCTGGCTATCACACGTTGCGTATCAATGCTGGCGACGCATATGGCGAGGCGACGCTGATTTGTGCACCTGCCAGTATTCCGGTCCCGAAAGCGGTGGCCGATAGGCAACGTTGGGGATGGATGGCGCAGATGTATTCCGTACGTTCCGCCGAATCGTGGGGTGTGGGCGATTACGGTGATTTGCGACACCTCCTCAAGGACGCTGCAGAAAAAACGCATGCCGACTTTATGCTGATCAATCCGATTCACGCATGTGCGCCGATCCCGCCGTTGGAGCCTTCGCCGTACCTGCCGGAATCCCGTCGCTTCCTGAATGTCACGTATATTCGTCCGCAGGATATCGCCGAATACGCTGATCTAAGTGAATCCGATAAGGCGGAGGTGGCGCGTCTGCATGCGCAGGTGTCGGCTGCCAATGATGATGTGAATCCGATGGACATCAATTCCGCATGGTGTCATAAACGACAGGCGTTGAAAATCATCTTCAGGCAACCGCGTTCCGTTGAGCGTCAGTCTGCCTTCGAACGGTTCAAGGAGCAGGCCGGTCCGGATTTGAAAGCGTTCGCTGCTTGGTCTGTGGCGTTCGAGGTGTGGGGTGCGCCGTGGGAAACTTCCTGGTTTAACGACACCAATCGTGACTCGCCGGAAGTGGCCGAACTTATACGTGAGCATGCCGATTTGGTTGAATTTCAGTGCTGGTTGCAGTGGATTGCCGACGAACAAGTGTCGGCGGCTCAGCAGATTGCCAAGAACTCCGGTATGGCATTAGGCTTGATGCAGGACATGGCCGTGGGTGTGCATTCGTTAGGTGCGGATGTGTGGTGGAATCCGGAACGATTCGCTGTCGGTAGCGTGACCGTGGGCTGCCCGCCTGACTTCTACAACCAACAGGGGCAGGATTGGGGTCAGCCGCCGTTCAATCCGAATTATCTGAACGCCACCGGTTACGGTGTGTACCGTGACATGGTGCATACCATGTTCGCTCACGCCGGTGCGGTGCGTATCGACCATGTACTCGGCCTGTTCCGCCTATGGTGGATTCCTCAGGGCGAAGGCGCCAAGAACGGTGCCTACGTGACATACAACGTTGATGCGATGATAGCCATCCTTACCATCGAAGCCTCCCGTGCGGACGGCCTGGTGATCGGTGAGGACTTGGGTACAGTGCCGAACTATGTACGCAAGGTGCTTGCTTCACATGGTGTGCTTGGTACCGTGGTGGAGTGGTTCGCACGAGTGGATGACTCTCCCAACGCAGGCGATCCATACGATGATCCGACCAACTATCGCAAGTATGCGTTAGCGTCCGTCACTACGCACGATCTGCCACCGACCGCAGGGTACCTGCAGTTTGAGCATGTACAGTTGCGTGAGCGGCTCCATCTGCTTACCGAATCGGTGGAATCCTTCCAAGCATCGGCCACCGCGGAACGTCAGGCCATGCTCGATCGTCTGCGGACACTTGGTCTGATCTCCGATGAGGAAGCTGACGATGCGGACAGCCACATCCCGCAGATTGTTGAAGCCATGCACGCCATGCTGCGTAAATCACCATCGTTGCTAATACAGGCCGCACTGGTTGATGGCGTCGGCGAGCGTCGTACCCAGAACCAGCCTGGAACGTCCGATCAGTATCCGAATTGGCGTATTCCGCTGGCTGATGAGCATGGACGTGTCGTGCACACCGACGAAGTGTTCGATTTGCCACGAGTCAAATCGTTAGCTGCCATCATGGATGCTTGAGACAGACCGTTTCCTTAGCATAGCTGAGTCAAGAGCCGTCGCGGCAATATGTGTCACGACGGCTCTTGACATGATTTTAATAGCAATTTGGTTGCCGAGCGACCGCCGCCGATTTCATCGGAAACCACCGATGGAAATTCAGCGTGCCTAGCAGAGCAGTTCACCAGAACCGCTCTGGTTTTGCGTAAGATTTCGGGAGGAGTTACCTGCCGGTGCGCCCAAGATGAATGAATGATGCTATCTATCTGGTGGTCCATCATGGATTCAAGGGCCTGCGGTTCAACGTTTTTCACCATTGGTGTCCACGATCAGCAGAATCATACCTTGATGCCATACCTCATCCTGCGAGCCTCGAATGACTTGTCCGGCATGGGGCGCGCCATCGCTGATGAAGCCAATAAGTTTAGAGAGCCCACTGACTCAACCCTTCGCCAATGCGTTGGGGCGATATCCAAATTGTTGTGCAACCTTGCGTGCTCGGCTTCTTATGGATTCTGGAATGTTGACCTTTGTTGTTCGCCACCCAGGGAACGGTGGCCACTGACACTCCGGCTGCTCTGGCCATAATCTTGAATCGTCACTCCGTTCATGCCATGTAACCTACGCAACCTGTCCCAGCAACCCATCGCTTAGTTCGGTGGCCGCATGCGCAGCCGTGCCAGACGCTGCGAGACGGAGGGCCGAGGGAGATTCTTGTGACAGTAATGCTCCCGTGTTGCTGATGCTTCATCGGGGGCAACACGGGAGCATTCAATGTGTGGATTAGAGCAGCATCCAGATGGTTGTGTCTTGGGGCAATTGCCCGTTGGATACATCGCCAGACGCCAGTATGATCTCTCCGTTTGGCAGCGAAGCTGGAGTCTTACCGAAGTTCGTATAGGAGGCGAATGTGCGACCATCGGCGGCAGGGCGCGTGTAGGCGATTATCTCATCGCCTGCGTCGATTAGAGTGCAGGAGGTATCCGCCGTGGCGGTGAGTATGTCCTGACGTGCGGCGAGTGCTGCGCGATACAGCGACAACATTGAATCCGGATTCTGTGCTTCGCTGTCGGCGGTGAAATTGCCGTACCAGAGAGGCTGCGGCAAATGGGGGCTTTCGGATTGGGTACCATCCACCTTGGTGACGGGGGAGAAGCCAAAGGAGGCTCCGTCGCCAAAACTCTCATTCCAGGAAGCCGGCGTCGGCTTGTCCGCGGCGATCCACGGCATCGGCACGCGACAGCCATCGCGGCCCTTTTCATAATAACGCTGGGTGGTGAAGTACGGAGTTGGGTCCTCAAGACGATCCCAAGGAATATCTGCTACCTCGAACAGGCCCAGTTCCTCTCCTTGATACACATATACAGAACCTGGTAGCCCGGTTTCCATCATGATGGCGGCGCGGGAGCGCTTGGTGCCGAGTTCACGGTCTTCAATATAAGAGGTGCCGTCGCGCAGCAACCAGTCCTTGGCTACCTGATGATGACTGGGGGTCTTGATCTGAGGCAGGGCGTAACGGCTGGCATGACGCGGTACATCGTGGTTGCTCATGACCCACGTGGTGGTGGAGCCGCCGGAATGTGTGGCTGAATCCAAGCCCTCCTCGATGGCGGTACGCATCTCGGCGGCGTTCCAGTTGGCTTCGGCGAACTCGAAATTGAACACCTGTCCCAGCTCTTCGGGGGAGGCGTACAGATGCTGATGCTCCGGTACGCACCAGGCCTCACCGACGGCGAAGCGTGGCGGATCGTACTCGTTGAACACTTCGCGCCACTCGCGGTAGATGTCGTGCACTTCAAAACGATCCCAAATCGGGTTAGTGCCGTCATGGCATAGCGATTCGTGAATCGGATAGCGTTTGCCCATCTCTTCAAGTGGCATGCATTCAAGATCCTTGGCCAGGCCGTGCGCCACATCGATACGGAAGCCATCAGTGCCATGGTCGGACCAGAAGCGTAGCGTTTTCTTGAATTCCTCGTGTACCTCCGGGTTCTTCCAGTTGAGGTCTGGTTGTTCCTTGGTGAAGATATGTAGGTACCATTGGCCATCTTCCACACGCTCCCAGGCTGGGCCGCCGAACAGGGAGATCCAGTCATTCGGTGGAAGTTCACCGTTCTCACCGCGTCCCTCGCGGAAGATGTAGCGGTCGCGTTCCTTGGAGCCGCGCCCCGCGGCAAGAGCCTCTAGGAACATCCGATGCTTGTTGGCGGT
>NZ_AZYA01000010.1:0-5379 GCF_000513015.1 Bifidobacterium sp. MSTE12
CGGGCACGTCACCGCCGTCGCGTCGACGGCGATAAATGGTCAGCTCAGCCACGGGCGACCACCTGGACACCGATTCCGTTACTCCCTTGGACGTTCGGGTAGGTCACGACCAGGTCAGCGGGAGAGGCTGCGACCCTCTTCGCGAGCGTCACAGTCTGGTAATTCAGGCCGTCCTGCGCTGCGAACTCGATCTTCTCCCAGCCCTCCGAGACCGTAACCTGCTCAGATGACTCGACGGCACTCGTGCGCTCGAAAGTAAAGCCGAGCGCGAGACCAGCACCCGCGAGCGCGGGCGCCGTGCAGGTCTTGGTTTCGACAGGTTCGGCCTGGCGTTTCTTGACGGTGCCGGCCTCGATGGAGGACGCTCCGCGTACGGTGGCTGCGGCCCAGCCGATCTCGGCGTTCTGAGACATGCTGATCGTGATCGTGGGTGCCCACGGTCCGGTGACGACGGTCGCGCTCATGGTGCCGACCCAGTACGGGTCGACGAGGGTCGTCCAGCCCTGGGGGAGGTTGGCGGTCGCGCGACCGCCTTGAGCCTTCTCGTTGATGCCGAGGATGATCTTGTCTCCGGCCGTGCCGTCGAGCTTCACGGTGATTGTCTGTCCGACGACGGATCCCGAGGCGTGAGCAACGACTGAGGGGCCGGCGGCTGGCGCGGGTCCGGGTGTCGGGGTCGGAGGCTGCGCGGGCGACGCTGCGGCGGCGAGGAAGTACAGCACGCCGTCTGGCAGGCGCTGCGCTTCGGCCTCGGTGGCGACGACAGTGATGCCGACGCCTGTGAGCGCGGCCTGCAGCTCGGCCTTCGTAGCGAGGCCCGTCAGGTCGGAGCGCTTAGCAACGCCCGCAACCTCATCCTTCGTTGCGTAGGCCGTGAGGTCAGCGCGAGAGGCGAGGTCGGCCACCTGCCGGGTGGTCGCGTAGCTGCCCAGTTCCTCGCGCGTAGCGAGGCCCTGCAGCTCTGCCTTCTTCGCGTAGTCGGTCAGGTCGACTCTGCCGCCGGCTGCGGCGGTCGCGACGTCGCCCTTCGTCGCGTAGCCGGACAGCTCAGCTTTGGTGGCGAGAGGTGCGACCGCGCGGGCGATCGCTTTATCGGTGCCCTGCTTCGTGTACAGGGTCGGTTTCGCTGCCATTTATCAGGCTCCGATCTCGAGTGTGTCCCCGTCGCCGGAGACCGTGCCGTTCAGGGTGAGGGTGTCCCCATCGCCGGAGACCTCGACGCTGCCCGTACCGGGGACCGGCGCGGGCGCAGGGGTCGGCGACGCGGCGCCGGAGAAGATCTGCGCCAGGTCGTAGGCGACCGACGGGCGCAGGGACACAGTCGCCTCGCGGAGCGTGCGACCCGGGATCGCGAGACGCAGATGCACCTGCGTCTCCGTGCGGATGTCGAGGGGGAGGACGATCTGTCCTCGCACATCGGCCTGTCGGGCCACCGGCCCGCCCGCGAGGACAGCGAGGTTCTCACCTGTCCCCGCGAGCGTAGCGACGATGTACGCCTGCGGCTCGGGAGCGCCGTCAAGCCGCCCGACAGTACCAGTAATGGTGGTCGTCACTGTTCGTTCATCCTCTCTTCGAGTTTGTCGAGGCGCTCGTGTAGCCGCGCGTGCGCGTCGTGCGAGTGCTCGTCGATGGTCCGCTGAGCCGCCTCACGTGCGACGCGCTCGTCGTGGATCTCTTCGGCCATGCGGCCTCCGCGCTCGTCGATCCGACCGACGCGGCTTTCGACGGCTTCGAGACTCTTCCCGTGATTGCTGAGCGTCGTCTCGACGCGCCCAAGCTGATCAGCGAGCGTGCCGACGTGGCCGGTCAGCTCGCCGATCTGGTCCGAGACCGCGTGGACGGTCGCGATCGCGCGATCAAGGTCATCCCTGATGTTGGTGTCGTGGTCGTTCGAGACCTGCGCGTCCGCCGATAGGGCGGCAGCGCGGGCCTCCTCGACCCCCTCGAGGACGTGCGCGAACTTCGCTTCGAGCCAGCGGCGCACCTGGCTCGCGACCAGCGCGACGACACCTGTCATCGCGACGAGGACCGCGACGACGAGCGCCGCCAGAGCGTCCGTGACTTTCGGGTCCGCAAGCAGCTCAGTCACGGCTGGCCTGCGCGGCCCCGTCAACTACCCGGGTCGAAGGAACAGAATCAGCGGCAGCGCGAACTTCCTTGACGGACTCGCCGCCAGGCGTCACAGCACCGACCCAGTCAATCAGGCTCACGCCGTGAATACGGACGGCGGAGAGTACCTGGAACACGCTCCACGCGATGCCCAGGAAAACGCCGGCCTGTGCGATCAGCAGCCGCCACGTCGCCGGATAGGTGCCAGACACCCAGACGGCGAGAGAGACGATGACCGCGACCACGGCCAGCAGCACCTTACGACGCGACGGTGTCCAGTACGGACGGTCGAGCGCGGCCTGTACCATCGGCCAGATCAGGCCGACGACGACCGTCGTCAGAAAAGGATCCGTATGAAGCCCAAGAAGCAGGTCATTCATCGTCATTCCCCCTTCTCCGCGCCCGCGAGCGCGGTGTTAATCGCCTGGTTGGTGGCGGGGCCGTAGATCTCGTCGTCATCGACACCGACGGCGCGCTGGAGGTCGCCGACGACTCGATCGTGCGCCTCGTCCGAGGCATCGCCCCAGACCCCGTCAGCCTCGGTACCGATCACGGACTGCACGTACTCGATCCCGAAGGGGAACTGCCGCCCGCCCCAGGAGCTGGCGGCTACGACGGCATAGATACGCTTCGTTGTATCGGGACCGACGACATTGTCAGCGGTCGCGCCGACCGCAGCCTGCAGCGCCGTGACATCGGTGTAGCCCGATGCCGTGGCCGCGTCGCCGTAGTGCGGGCGGATGACCGCGCACACCGAGGACCAGTCTCTGGTCCTACGCCACACGCCGCCGCCGTTCGACTGAGAGCCCGCAGCGCCGGAGCTGGTGTTGAATTCAATCGTCTGTATCCATCCGCCGTAATTGGCCTCAACGATTCCGACGTGGTCGGCGATGCCGTCGTCGTCCCAGTCGAAGCAAACCAGGTCTCCGGGCGCTGCCTGGGTCATGGGGGAGACGAGTCGGCCTTCGCGCGCGGCTGCGTTGATCCCGTAGGGGACATAGGCGAAGTCCCCGCCGGGCAGGACAGACTTGTCCTCATCGTCGGTCGCGCACCATGACGCGCCCATAGCGCAGAACGGCACGCCCGACGTGCCGTAGTATGCGCCGTGGCGCTTTGCGTACCAGCGACCGTACTTCGACCCCTCTTCGGGGTCATCCCAGCGCGTGTAACCAATTTCGCCGGCTGCCCATGCGAGGACGTTCTGTGCGGTCATGCTCATCGCGCGGCCTCCGTCTGCTCGTAGGGGATGTAGATCGGGGCAACGACGTCGGGCGGCGTATCCGTCGCGGGCGTCATCGAAGCCATGAGCTGCTCAATGGTCGGTTCCATTTGTTTCTCCTCTTGGGTGTAGGAAAGCCCCCGGACGGGCTTGTCCGAGGGCGTGAAAGATCAGGTGGGGTGTCAGTAGCCGATCGCGGTCCACGAGTAGGCGTGACGGCCAGCGGTCGTGACCCCCGGCAGCATCGCACGGAAGCCATTCCTGGTCATCGAGTCAAGGCAGAACTGCTGGGCATTCTTGAAGTTCCAGCCTCCCGACCCCGTCCCATACAACGGCGTGAGCGTGACAGATACGCACTCGGTCGGGAAAGGCGTCTGGAATGTCACAAAGTCAAGATATAGATTCCCGAACGCAACCTCCGTCGCCGATGTCGCGACCCTGCCCGCCTTGATGAGGCCATTCCGCACGCCGGCGCTCAGGCCACTGCCGACAGGCACGTCTCCTGTCGCCGCCAGCTCCATCTGCAGATTCGACTCGCCCGACCAGCGACGACCATCCCACACGCGGATAGCGTTCAGATCGGTCCTCCAGACATACACAGGCTGCGCAGGGGACGCGGTGAGGCCCACGCCCGCGAGCGCGGCGACGTACTGGGAGGCAGCGGTCTCGGACGCGCAGGCCTTGTACGAAGGAATGGACAATGACAGGTCGAGGAGATCCTGTCGGCGGGCCGGGTCGGTAGGGGAGGGCACCTTGTGTCCGCGCTGGTCCTGGTAGCTCATTGCGCACGCCTTTCTACGGGTTTAACTGGGAGCGTTTCTGTGTAGTCGATGTGGAGGGCCGCGCTATCGCCGCCCTTGATGATGCCGCCATAGGCCGCGCCGACGAGCGCGAGGCCAGCGCCAGCGGGGATCGTCTTTGCCAGGGCCGTGATGTCGACCTGTGCCTGCGCGGCGCTCACGTTGATCGTCTGCGTCGCGCCGATGGGCTGCGGACCCGACTCCGAGTAGGCGGTGGGCTGAATCACGAGCGCCCAGGGCGGGACGTGCGCCGCGGGTCGGACAGTGAGCAGCGCTCGGGTGATTGTGATTGTGCCGAGTGCTTCGAGCTGGCGCCCATAAGTGATGAGGCCCCGGAGCCGCTGGCCTGCGGGGTTGGTGCCCTGCCAGGCTCCGCCGTCTCCGTACCGCGACCAGCCGCCGGGTATCCAGGTGCCCATCCACTGCGGCGTGAGCACCGCGTGCCGTGCGACCGGCTTAGGCTCGGGAGTTTTCGGGACCGCCGGGAGCGGCCCTTCGGGTGACGGGGCAGGCCCGAGCGCATGGACGGGACGGCCCGTGTCCGGATCGAGGAGCACGTGCGCGGTTTTCACTCCCGCCCAGTTGACGGCGGTCGCGGGAATCTGGACCCCGGCGCCTCCGTACAGGGAGACAATGAGCTGGCGCCCTCCTTCGACGAGGTCGACGATCCGCGCGATCGCCGTCGTTGACCTGTCCGACCCGTACCTGGGAGGCAGATCATCCGGCGTAGAGGAGATCAAGTCCATGACGCGGATCGTCATAGCGTCACCTCCACGTCGGTTTTCTGCGTCCCCTTGTACGTGAGGGGAACTTCGTAGGCGGTCACGAGGCCCCAGAGGGTTTTCGGCTCAGCAGCTAGGACAGGCTGCGTGACGATCTCGATAGGCTGATCGAGCGCGACGCGCGGATCCGGTGCGTGCTCCACTGGGACTTTGACTTTTCTGCGGATCGACTCAGCGAGCATCGCCTCAGCGGTTTTCCGTGCCTGCTCCTGCGACGTGATGAGCGGCGAGGAGAAGAAGCGGGGGACAATTCCGTAGGGTCCGTCGGTCCTCATCGGGCCAGTCGTCTGATCCGCGACCGCCTGGAACGCCGGCGCGCCCTCGTCGTGTCCGTCCTGGCCGCGCGCGACGACGCGGTTATATACCTTGTCGCGCGAGACCTGGGACGAGACGCCGACGACTGTGCCGTCCAGGTCGTCCGTGAGTCGCAGCTTCGGCTGCGAGACCGGCGGTGAGACCGGCGGGGTCA
>NZ_AZYA01000011.1:0-210385 GCF_000513015.1 Bifidobacterium sp. MSTE12
CAATCGGGGCGCAGTTCATTTCCGCGTAACCCCCTTTTTTGAGTTCTACAGGGTTCTCAGGCGAGACCGGAGAGCCTGTTGATCAGCTCCGGGTCTCGGGTCGCACCCTTGTCGGCGGAGCGGGCGAAGGCCGCATAGGCCTTGAGCGCCTGGGACACCTTGCGATCGCGGTGCGCCACGTAGCCGTCTCCGGCTTCGATCTCGGCGCGACGCTGGGCCAGCTCATCATCGGTCAGCTCGACGTTCACAGTACGGTTCGGAATGTCGATGGTGATGATGTCACCGTTCTTGATCAGCGCGATCGGTCCCTTGTTCGCCGCTTCAGGCGCGATGTGGCCGATGGACAGGCCCGAGGAGCCGCCGGAATAACGACCGTCGGTCAGGAGGGCCACTTCCTTGCCGATGCCTTTGCCCTTGACGAAGGAAGTCGGATACAGCATCTCCTGCATGCCCGGTCCGCCCTTCGGACCCTCATAGCGAATCACCAGGGCCATGCCTGGCTTCAGCGTATCGTTGAGGATGACCTCGATGGCCTCCTCCTGGGATTCCACGACCAGAGCCGGTCCACGGAACGTCCAGATCTCCTTCGGCACGCCTGCGGTCTTGACCACACAGCCGTCGGGAGCGAGGTTGCCGCGCAACACGGCCAGGCCGCCTTCGGTGACCGCCGGATGGTCGATGTCATGGATGGCGCCGTTGACACGGTCGCGGTCGAGCGAATCGAACAGCGTGGTGTGCGTCCACGGATCGGGGGAGACGATGTGGCCCGGAGCGGCCTTGTACATCTGCTGCGCCTCCTCGGTGCAGGAGTCGCGCATGATGTCCCAATCGTTGAGCTTGTCTTCCAGAGTCTTGTAATCGACGGAATGCACGTCGCGGTGCAGCTTGCCCGCACGGTCGAGTTCGCCGAGGATGCCGGTGATGCCGCCTGCGCGGTGCACGTCGGAAATCTCCCATTCACCGGACGGCGAGGCCTTGCAGATGCACGGCACGGTATGCGAGATGCGTTCGATGTCGTCAAGGGTGAAGTCCACATCGGCGGACTGGGCCATGGCGAGGATGTGCAGCACGGTGTTGGTGGAACCGCCCATGGCCACGTCCATGGTCATGGCGTTCTCGAAGGCCTTCTTGGTGGCGATGGAACGCGGCAGCACGGTCTCATCGTCCTCGTCGTAGTACTGCTTGGCGATCTTGACGATCTGTTCGGCGGCGCGCTTGAACAGATCCTTGCGGTAGGAGTGGGAGGCGAGGATGGTGCCGTTGCCGGGAAGCGCCAGGCCGATGGCTTCGGTCAGGCAGTTCATCGAATTGGCGGTGAACATGCCGGCGCAGGAGCCGCAGGTCGGGCAGACGGTCTTCTCGTAGGCGAGCAGGGCCTCCTCGTCCAGATTGTCGTCGGCGGAGGCGTACATCACGTCGATCAGATCGGTGTTCTTCTTCACGGTGCCGTCGGGCAGTACGGTGGTACCGGCCTCCATCGGGCCGCCGGAGACGAATACGGTAGGGATGTTCAGGCGCAATGCGGCCATGAGCATGCCCGGCACGACCTTGTCGCAGTTCGGGATGCAGATCAGGGCGTCGGCGCAGTGCGCATTCACCTGGTATTCCACGGTGTCGGCGATGATATCGCGGCTCGGCAGGGAGTAAAGCATGCCGGTGTGACCCATGGCGATGCCGTCGTCGACGGCCATCGTGTTGAACTCACGGGGGATGCCGCCGGCCTCCTTGATGGCTTCGGAAATCAGTCGGCCGACCTTGTTCAGGTGCACATGGCCCGGCAGGAACTCGTCGAAGGAGTTGGCAATGGCGATGATCGGCTTGCCAAAGTCCTTGCCGTCCACGCCGGCGGCACGGTAGAGGGCGCGTGCGCCCGCGAATACTCGTCCATTCATCAGTTTTGCAGATCGCATTTCCATGCCTTCTATTGTGCTGGCCGAACGGGACACGCGTTTTGTCAAGAGTCACTATGTGGAATTTTCATAAGCGTTACATTCCCCGGACGGCAAGGCGGCTCCGAATGCCCTGTGTGGGGATTGCGTCCGTCCAGCTGCGCCTCTATACTTACGAGATTGGAAAAGAAGCTTCGCGCTTATCTGATGATTGGGAGATAATCAACTATGGCATTCGGCACTCAGCCAACCCCGACCGGACTTGCGGATCCGCCGATCGACGATCTGATGGAGCATGCGGACTCCAAGTACGCCTTGGCTATTTTCGCCGCCAAGCGTGCTCGCCAGATCAATTCCTACTTTACCCAGCTCAATGAGGGTCTGCTGCAGAACGTCGGCCCGCTGGTGGAGTACCAGAACCAGGAAAAGCCGTTGTCCATCGCGTTCCGCGAGATCAACGA
The DNA here is from genome assembly GCF_000513015.1 of Bifidobacterium sp. MSTE12. Lineage (NCBI taxonomy): Bacteria > Bacillati > Actinomycetota > Actinomycetes > Bifidobacteriales > Bifidobacteriaceae > Bifidobacterium > Bifidobacterium sp. MSTE12. The sequence continues at coordinate 2,351 of NZ_AZYA01000011.1, forward strand.
TGGTCTGCTGGAGGAGACCCTCGGCGAGGACGACCTGACCGAAGGCAACTGATTTCCAAGGAATCGCGCCTGATTTATTTTCTTTCGCCCCGATACCTGAACGGAGCGCATGAGATGATGGTTGCAAAACCATTGATTGCGTCCTGAGGGTTGGGGCGTTTTCTATATTCGCCATTCACGACAACAGACATCCGGGCGGAGTTGGGATGACCGCCCTAGGAAAGGAGCAGCCGGCATGGCTGAATTGAAGTTGATTTCCGCCGAATCGGTGACGGAAGGACATCCGGACAAGGTCTGCGATCAGATTTCCGATGCGATTCTCGACGATATGCTGCGTCAGGATCCGCAGTCGCATGTGGCCGTGGAAACCTGCGCTACCACCGGACAGTTCTTCGTGTTCGGCGAGGTGACCAGCGAGGGATATAGCGACATCCAGAACATCGTGCGTACCGTGGTCAGGAACATCGGTTACACCAGTTCCAGGGTCGGCCTCGATGCCGACTCCTGCGGCGTGATGGTCTCCCTGACCGAGCAGAGCTCCGAAATCAACCAAGGTGTGGCACGTCTCGACCGTGAGAAGGAGTCCGCGGCCTCCCGCGAAGAGCGCTATGAGGCGCAGGGAGCCGGCGACCAAGGCGTGATGTTCGGCTACGCCTGCGATGAGACCGACGTGCTCATGCCTTTGCCGATCTATCTGGCCCACCGCCTGGCCCATCGTCTGACCGAAGTGCGCAAGAGCGGTGAAGTGGCGCACCTGCGACCGGACGGCAAAACTCAGGTGACCATCGAATATGACGACGACGATCGTCCGGTCCGTCTCGATACCGTGCTGGTCTCCACGCAGCATGATCCCGAAGTGGATCAGGCTTGGCTCAAGGAACAGCTGACTGAACATGTGATTCGCCCGGTGCTTGACGACGTGCTTGCCGATCGCGTGACGCACGATGAATACCGTGTGCTGGTGAACCCGACCGGCTCGTTCGTACTTGGCGGTCCGGCCGCGGATGCGGGACTGACCGGACGCAAGATCATCGTCGACACCTATGGTGGCGCGGCGCACCACGGCGGCGGTGCCTTCTCCGGCAAGGATCCGAGCAAGGTGGATCGTTCCGCGGCCTATGCGGCCCGTTGGGTGGCCAAGAACATCGTGGCCGCAGGCCTTGCCCGCAAGGTCGAGGTGCAGGTGGCCTACGCCATCGGCGTGGCCGATCCGGTATCCATCAACGTGGAGACCTATGGTACCGAAATGGGAGTGACCCGCGAGCGGATTCAGCAGGCGGTACGCAAGGTATTCGATCTGCGTCCGGCCGCCATCATCGACGAACTTGACCTGAAACGCCCGATTTACGCCAAAACCGCCGCATATGGTCACTTCGGGCGCGCTGACGCCGACTTCACGTGGGAGATCGTCAACAAGGTCGATGACCTCAAGGCGGCGATCGCCGAGTAGGGCGAACGCCGAGAGTACGTATGTCAAACGGGTGGCTGCGTTACTCTTGGAATCATGACCTTTGAGGATGCCGAGCAGCTGGCGCTTGACGGGCTTGCCCCGCGCAAGCGGCGCAAACGCATGCCCGTAGCCAAAACGCCGGCTGCCGAGCATCCCGTGGCCCAAGTGGTGTTGGACGTGCAGGCCACGCATCTGGGACAGACCTTCGACTATTACGTCGAGGAGAAATATTCCGAGGTGGCCCGGCCCGGCGTGATGGTGCGCGTGCGATTCGGAGGCCAACGCGTCAATGGCATTATCTGGAATCGGACGGATGTCAGCGATACTCCGGCGTCCGCATTGCGTTTCATCGACCGTGTGGTCACCGACGGCGTGCTGGTTCCAAAGGCCATGCGCGAGGACATTACGTTGATCGCCGACGCTTTCGGGGGTACCCGCGCCAATATTCTGCGTCTTGCCGTGCCGCCGCGTGTGGCACGAGTGGAGCAGGAACAGCGACGAAGCGGATCCACGGCACGCGAGGGCAGGGCAAGGGCGGAATGTCTGCTCGCCGTGGAGCAGGAGCACTTCGACCAGCTGAAGGCCCGGTACGGTGGCGTCAACCTGCTGCGGGAGGCTCTGGAAGGCTCGCGTTTTCAATCCTTCGTATTCGACACCCTTCCGGGATTCGACCATTGGCGACGATGTGCGGCATGGATGGTGGCCGCCGCGCTTTCGCACAACAGACCGGCCGTGATCGTGCTGCCTACCATGCGCGAAATCAACGATATGATCGAAACCCTGCAATCCATCGGACTGCGTGTGTTCGCCCAAACCAACGCCTCCAGCGGCGGCTACGACGGTGACATGGCCGTGCTGAATGCGCAGATGCCGCCTGCGGAACGATATCGTGCCTATCTGGCTGCGAGCAGTGGACGGGTGTCATGCATCATCGGAACGCGGGCCGCCATGTATGCGCCGGTGGAAGGTCGTGCCCTGTTTCTGATCGTGGATGATGTGTGCTATCAGGATGCCGACGGCATGATGCCTTACGCCAATGCCAGAGGGGTATTGCGTCTGCGTGCCAAGGCCCATGGCGGAGTATTCGTGGCGATGGCGAATGCCCGAAGCGTGCAGAGCCAATGGGAAACCGATGCCACACATGTGGGGGAGACGCCGGTCAGCGGCTTCAGTACGCCGATTCATGCGCTTCCGGCGGTGACTAAAGAGGCGAGTCCGTGGATTCGCTGGCTCAACCGTGACGAGTTGGCGCGTGTCGCGGATCCGACCATCGGCGCCCGTGTGCCGCACACGGCCGTACGCGTGCTGTCCAAGGCACTGGAAAGCGGTCCGGTGCTGTTGTCCATTCCGCAGGATGGCATCACCGAGGCGCTGAGTTGCTCGCAATGCCACCGCCAGGCGCGATGTGCGCAATGCAGCGGGCCACTGGAACGCTTGCAGGACGGTTCGATTCGATGCCGTTGGTGTGGTGCCGCCACCGTGCAATGGTCGTGCCCGGCCTGCCATAACGAACGTATGCGCGTGGTGCGGGTCGGTGCGGCCGGTACTGCGCAGGAACTGGGCAAACTGTTCCGTGGCGTGCCGATCGTGATATCCACGCCAAGCCAGCCACGAGGCATTGTGCCGGACATTGCCTTTGCGCCGCAGCTGGTCATCGCCACCCCCGGCGCCGAACCTCGTGTGCGGGGGACCAGCCCGTACGAGTGCGAATATCGGGCGGTGGCGATTCTGGATGCCTGGACCAGCCTGTATGCATTCGGCATCGATGCGGGCGTGGATACGCTCACCGCCTGGATGCGTGCGGTGTCGCTGTGCGCGCCACGGGTCAGGGACGGACAGGCGTTGCTGCTTGGCGAGACCGATCCGGTGCTCGCCCAATCATTGATGTTGTGGAATTCACCGCGGTTGGCGCAGACCGAGCTTGAAGAGCGTGCGCAGACGGCCCTGCCCCCGGTGTTCGCGGCGGCATGCGTATGGGGTCGCCGAAGTGCGGTGAAAACGGCGCTGGAACGAATCGGCGCTCTGTCGGGCGGTGACTGGGCCACCATCGAAACCGTGGAAGGTGTCATGCCTTCGGTGCTGGGCCCCGTGCCGATTCCGCAGCCACGCACCATCGATACCCGTGAGCTGGAGGTGACCGCCGACCGGGTCAAGGCGATCGTGCGTGTGCCGCAAGGCAAACGTGCCGAACTGGCCCTGCGACTGCGCAACGCCAGCGCAAGGCATGTAGCCGCACGGGAGGCGGGCGAGCTTCGGTTCCAACTCGATCCGAAGGAACGCATCTAAGCATTCCAAAAGCGCCTTGTCGAAACCATTTGTGAAGGTCACGTCCTCTCGCCGTGAAACACTATGGAAGACCTGAAGGACTCCATCGAATATGAACGGAGGAACGCATGAAAGGCTGGCCTGGAGAGCCCGACATGGAATACGACGTGCTGATGGCCGACGGCGAGGCGGCCGCCAACGCGGGCAAGCCGATCACCGATGTGATCTTCGATTTCGGCAATGTGCTGATATATTGGGATCCGGCCGCGGTGATGACGCCGCGATACGACGATGAGCTCGTCGAGCGGTTCCTCGACAACGACATCTCGGGCTTCTACGACATCAACAACCTGCTGGACGGTGGCATGTCCAACGACGAAGGCGTGGCGCTGATGCGTAAGACCAGTGGCGACCAGTGGGCCGACATGCTGCAGTACTATCTTGACAACTTCGTCGATTCACTCACAGGCGTCGTGCCCGGCGCCCGTGTGCTGATCAACGATTTGAAGGCCGCTGGCATCGGCGTCTGGGGATTGAGCAATTGGCAGAAGGACCTGTTCCCGATTGCGCTGGAACACTACGATATCCTGCAGACGCTGAACGATCGCGTGGTTTCCGGCTACGTCGAGCTGCGCAAGCCGCACAAAGACATCTATGAGCATGCGCTGGACCGGTTCGGCATCAATGCCGCAGGTGCGATGTTCGTGGACGACAAGGCGATGAACATCGTCGGGGCGAACGAGGCCGGCATTCGTGGTGTGCGATTCAAGGATTCGCGTGCCCTGCGCAGGTTGCTAATCGCCAACGGCGTCGATATTCCCGCCGTACTGCAGGCGTGACGTTCGCGATCGTCGCGGCATCGATCCCGCGACGTCGATGATGGTTTGTGATTGAGATGTGGACAAGGAGTCTGATTCATGCTGAAAGTGCTTTTCGCCGGTTCTCCGGAAGTCGCCGTACCGTCGCTGAGGATGCTTGCCGAAGATACCGAGCATTTTGAGGTAGTGGCCGTACTCACCCGTCCGGACGCACCGACCGGCCGCGGACGCAAGCTCGTACCGAATCCGGTCAAGCAGGCCGCGCTGGAATTGGGATTGCCAGTCATCGAATCCGATCCGAGCGAAGAGACCTTCGTCAACGAACTCACGGCCACCGGCGCACAGGCCGCCGCCGTGGTGGCCTACGGCAAGATCCTCAAGCAGGAGGTCTTGGACGCCTTGCCCATGGGCTGGTACAACCTGCATTTCTCGCTGTTGCCGCAATGGCGTGGCGCCGCTCCGGTGCAGCGTTCCATCTGGGCAGGGGACACTTTGACCGGCGCCACGGTGTTCCGCATCGTCAGGAAGATGGATGCAGGCCCGATTCTGGCGCAATCCACCGTGGAAATCGGTGCGCACGAAACCTCCGGCGAACTGCTGAACCGTTTGGCTGAAGATGGCTCCCGATTGCTGGCCGCTTCGCTGCAGGCCTTGGCCGATGATCAGATCGCGCCGGTCGAACAGCCCGCAGGCGCCTATGAAATCGCCCAGAAGATCACCGTTGAGGATGCGCGCATTCGCTTCGACGTTCCTGCGTTCGCCGTCGACCGGCAGATTCGTGCCTGCACTCCGAATCCTGGCGCCTGGTGCGAACTGCATGCCAGCGCTGACGCCGAGCCGACCACCCTGCATGTGTTGCGTGCTCAGACGTCCGACATGGACAATCCGAATGTGCCCGCCACGCTCGAACCGGGACGAATCGTGGCAGGCAAGAAGCATGTGTGGATCGGCACCGCCACCCAGCCGTTGGAGCTGCTCGAAGTCAAGGCTCAGGGCAAAAAGGCCATGCGTGCCGCTGACTGGGCCCGTGGAGCCCGCCTCGACGGGACGGCTTTCTGTAGGTAACAGTCGGCTATGGCGTCCGCAGTGACGGACGGCATGCATTGACGACACGCTCCGGGCCGTTCGGGACAAGTCTTTACGGCTCTTTACGGCCTTACAGCGCATGCCAATCCGCCACCTGCCGTACGTGCGGATGCTACGTCATTCCGCAAGCCGCGCGGTTGCGACGGGTACGCGCAGCGGAGGGGCTATCTGAGAAAATCGAGGATCTTGATGAGATCACGTTCGTTCAGACGGTGCGGAGCCTCCTGCTGGACCTTCGGTTTGGCGCAGAATGCCACGCCCAATCCCGCCGCATGAATCATCGGCAGATCGTTGGCTCCGTCGCCCACGGCCACGGTTTGCGCCATGCTGACTCCCATTCGGCCGGCCCATGTGCGCAATGATTCCAGCTTGACGTCCTTGGTGACGATATCGCCAAGGACGCGGCCCGTCAGCCTGCCATCGGCGGTTTCGAGACGGTTCGCAATCCAGTAATCGATGTTTGCGTCGGATGCGAGACGATCCACGACTTCATGGAATCCTCCGGAGACGACGCCGACCTTCCAGCCATAGTCGTGCAACGCATCGATGAGGGCAAGCGCGCCGTTCGTGAAATGGACGGCATGGTAGACATCGTCGAACATCGAAATCGGCAAGTCCTTCAGCAATGCGACGCGGGCACGCAACGCATCGCGGAAATCCAATTCGCCGTTCATCGCACGGGCGGTGACGGATGCGATTCGATCACCGACGCCGGCGGCGACGCCGAGCTCGTCGATGACCTCTTCGTCAATCAACGTGGAATCCACATCCATTACCAGCAGTCCGGGGTGGGACAACGTGGGCACGGTGGCGGCATTCAGCGTTTCTTCTTCAAGCATGGTTTCGATTGTCGGAAAGCATTAGGACAATGGGTATTCTGGACGGTGAATCGAAGAAAGCGAGGGTCGGCATGGAACGGCAGGATGAGAGGTTGCGGTCCCTCAGTGAGGCCAATGACCGGCTGATGGCCAAGAACCATGCGTTGGCGAAGGCATTGACCCGTGCCACGCAAGAACTCACCAAGGCCAAGGTGCAACTGAATCAGTTGGCCGGGCCTCCCATGACTTTCGCCACCATGATACGCGTGCATGCGGCGAACACCGACGAACAGGGGGTGCAGCACGCCAGCGCCGAGGTGATTTCGGGCACGCGGCGCATGATCGTGCCGGTGGCGGCGAACGTACAGGCGTCGCGGCTGGAGGCGGGACGTACGGTGCTGCTCAACGAGAACATGGTGATAGTGGATCAGCATGACACCGACACCTTGGGTTCGGTACGCACCGTCAGACAGGTTCTTGACGACGGTCGTCTGCTGGTGGCTGACAGTGGAGGCAACGTCACGTTGGTACGCCGTGCCGGCACACTCGCCAAGGAGAACGTCAATACCGGCGATCGGGTGAGCGTGGATTCCTCCGTCCGCTTCGCGCTGACCCTGATTCCCGTCGAGGATGACGCCGATCTGGTGCTTGAGGAGACTCCGGACGTCACCTTCGACGACATCGGCGGTCTGGACGAACAGATCGAGCGCATCCGTGACGCCGTGCAGATGCCGTTCCTGCACCGTGAGCTGTTCGAACGCTATGATCTGAAACCGCCGAAAGGGGTGTTGCTGTACGGCCCGCCCGGCAACGGCAAGACGCTGATCGCCAAGGCCGTGGCAAACGCGCTTGCCGAAGGTTCCGGCGCGGGGTCGGGCGTGTTCCTTTCCGTGAAGGGGCCGGAGCTGCTCAACAAGTTCGTCGGTGAGTCGGAACGTCTGATTCGCATGATTTTCAGACGTGCGCGCGAACGCGCCGCCGACGGCAGGCCGGTCATCGTGTTCATCGACGAGATGGATTCGTTGCTGCGCACTCGCGGTTCCGGCGTGTCCTCCGACGTGGAAACCACCATCGTGCCGCAGTTCCTCTCCGAACTCGACGGTGTGGAAAGCCTTGACAATGTGATGGTGATCGGAGCCTCCAACCGCATCGATATGATCGATCCGGCCGTGTTGCGTCCGGGTCGACTGGATGTGAAAATCCGTGTGGAACGTCCGAAAGCGAAGCAGGCCGAGCAGATCATCCGCCACTATCTGACCGACGACCTGCCGCTCACGCCGGGCATCGAGGCGAAGGCCCTGACCAGCGTGCTCGTCGCCGACATCTATGCGGTCAGCGAGCATCGCCACTTATGCGACGTCTGCGACGAACACGGGCAGTGGTCGCCGGTCTATCTGGCCGACGTGGTTTCCGGAGCGGTATTGAAGAACGTTGTGGATCGCGCCAAGACAAAGGCCGTCAAAATCTCCATCGAATCGGCGGAGCCCGCGGCGATCGGCGTGAATCTGCTGGCGAAGGCCGTGCAGGAGGAATTCGAAGAGACCCGTGACGCCGTGCTGGACGCCGATCCGGTGCAGTGGAGTCGAATCAACGGATTCGAGGCCGGGCATGTGACACGCATCAGGCCGACGGCGCAATAACCGGATCGGATCGGCCGGTATAGGGCAGAGGAAAGGAATCGGGAGATGAGCGTTCGTCGAGTAATGGGAACCGAAACCGAGTATGCGGTTTCCAGTCGTGGGCAAGGCCGGTACAATCCGGTGCAGCTATCATTCGATGTGGTCGGCGCCGCCGCGGATGAACGCACGAAGCATATCCGCTGGGACTATCGGCAGGAAGATCCCGTCAACGACGCCCGCGGCACCCGTCTGGAACGCGCCTGCGCACATCCCGACCTGCTCACCGACGCGCCACAGCTCAACATCACCAACGTGATCGCAGCCAATGGCGGACGCATATATGTCGACCACGCGCATCCGGAATACTCCGCGCCGGAAACCACGGACCCCTTCGAGGCGGTGCTCTACGACCATGCCGGTGATCTGATCATGCAGCAGGCCGCGCAGAAGGCGAGCGGCATCACGGGCCGCGCCATCATGCTGCATCGCAACAACGTGGACGGCAAAGGCGCCAGTTGGGGCACGCATGAAAACTATATGATGCTGCGTGCGGTGCCGTTCGAGCATGTGACACGGCTGATGACCGCGCATTTCGTTTCGCGGCAGATCTATACAGGCTCCGGTCGCGTCGGCCTGGGGGAGCGCAGCGAGCGCGCCGGCTACCAGCTCAGCCAGCGCGCCGACTACTTCCACATGAAAGTGGGACTGCAGACCACCTTCGACCGGCCCATCATCAACACCCGTGACGAATCGCACAGTACCGATGCATACCGTCGATTGCACGTGATCGTGGGCGACGCCAACCGTATGGACGTGCCGCAGGCGCTGAAACTCGGCACCACCAGCATGCTGCTGTGGGTGCTCGAGCATGGCAGGAAGGCGGGACTCGATCTGGAGGCGATGATGGACGCGCTGGCGCTCGCCGATCCGGTGGAGGCCATGCATACCGTCTCGCACGACCTGACGTTGAATGCCGAACTGCCGTTGCGCAACGGCGGCATGACCACGGCATGGCAGATGCAGGTCACCTTGCGGAGCATGGTGTATGCGGCGGCCGCGATGGTCTACGGCAGCGACACGGCGGGAGAACCCGTCTGGCCGGACCGTTCCACGCGCAACATCATGGCGATGTGGGGTCAGGCGCTCGCCGACGTGGCTGCCATCCGCCATGCCGACGACGATCGGCGTCTGGCCATGCGCGAAGAGGCAGGCCGCATCGAATGGCTGCTCAAATGGCGGCTGCTGGAGAAACTGCGCCGTAAAACCGGTTCCGATTGGGCCGACCCACGTTTGGCCGCCGTCGATCTGAGATGGGCCGCGTTGGATTCCTCGGATTCGATATTCATGAAACTGACGCCCCAGATGGAGCGGCTGGTCGATGATGCGCAATTGAGGCGGGCAATCTCGGAACCGCCAAGCGATACGCGTGCCTGGCTGCGCGCGCAGATGATCCGGCGTTTTCCCGAACAGACGGTGGCCGCATCCTGGTCTCATCTGACCGTTCGCGGTGAGATGAGTGGTGATGAATCCGTGGAGAATGTCATGACGTCATTGGATATGTCGAACCCTTTGGACTTTGGCGAATCCCAATGTCTGCGAGCCTTCGAGGGGGCATCGGACGCGCAGACGGTCATGAACCGCTTACGCTGAACATCACGTCGGTCGCGTACTATTCGTGATGATGGTATAACCATGCCAGGCAACAGGAACACAGAAACAGGCCCTGATATCAGGAGAGAACATATCGGGCGCGCAGTATGACGAATGAAAAGGCATAATCTATGGAGTTGAGGCAAGCGGCCCTCGAAGTGGCCCGTATCCTGCAGGATGCAGGCAAACACGCATTGAACGATCAGACCAATCCGCGCGATATGAAAAGTCTTGAGCTGTCGGACGACCACCTGCATTTCACGTCGGATCTCGACAAGCGTCTCGCACAGTTCATCAGCAACCGCATCACCTATGTCGACGTATTCGATGGATTTTGGCAGTTCCGCCCCGAAGAATGCCATCCGGGGGAACGGTACTGGTGCGTCGGCGGCATCGACGGCGTGATCAATTTCGCCCACGACATGCCGGAGTGGGCCATCACCGTGACCTTGTTCGAATTTAACGAGCAGTGCTCCGCACAGCCGATTCTCGCGGTGGTGCATGCCCCGGCGTTGGGTTTGACGTATCTTGCCGTCCGTGGCTCCGGTGCCATTCGTATCCGTCGCACCCCGTTGGGCGACAAGCGCGAGAAGATCATCCCCTCCACCACACCGTCATTGGACGGGGCCGTGGTGAGTTTCGGCATGTCGTACGTGCCGGCGGAATCCAAGCGATCACTTGACGTGGTGGCGCGCATCGCCGGACGTCCGGCCGACATCAAGCGCGTGGGGCCGGTGTCGCTGGATCTGTGCAAGGTGGCTGACGGCACGTATGACGCCTATTTCGAGCCGCATCTGCATAAATGGGATGTTCCCGCCGTGTCGGCCGGTGCCATGATGGTCTGGGAGGCGCAAGGTCACCTGAGCCAATGGAATGGCGACGGCGTTCACTGGCGTCAGGAAAACGACGTGGTCGCCACCAACGGACTCATCAACGACGATTTACGTCAGTATTTGGTATAGCGCCATAGGGCCTGTCTCTCATGGCCTCATGTGTGGCGCAGTCGGCGCCGTTGCGATTGGTGCAATCGCTGGCGGATGCCGAACGTATCGAAAGGGAAAGCCATGCCTCAGGAATTCGAACAGATCCGATCCGCGGACCAGCCGTTGGACGGCGAGGAGAGCGCTCCGGTCGCCGGTGCGCGAACGGATGATACCTTGGATGCCTTGGATGCCGTGCTGGATGATATCGAATCCGTATTGGAAACCAACGCCGAAGAATATGTCGGCAGTTTTGTGCAAAAAGGCGGCGAGTGATGCCCCAGCTGCGCGACAGCGGCAATCATTCGACGGCCCCGCTTGACGGCAGGACCCGCGGTGAGGTCGACGCGTTCATCCGCATCTTCGGCATCGAAACCGAGTATGGAGTCAGCGTGACCGGAGCCGATGCGCCCTGTGATGCGGGGCAGACGGCCATGATGATGTTCCAGCCGATCGTGGCCCAGGCCAGATCGACGAACACTTACATCGAAAACGGTTCGAGACTCTATCTTGATGTTGGTTCGCATCCGGAATACGCCACGGCGGAAGCCCGGGATCCCATGGATGCGTTGGCGCTTGACGCGGCCGGCGAGCTGGTGATGCGCGATCTTGCCATGGACGCCCAGCACAGGTTGCGGGAAGGGCATGGCAGGCGTGCCATCGTGCATGTGTTCAAGAACAACGCCGATTCGGCCGGTCATTCCTTCGGTTGCCATGAAAATTACCTGGTGCGGCGTTTCGTGCCGTTGGAGGCCATCGAACATGAGTTGTTGCCATTCCTGATCACCCGGCAGATATTCACCGGTGCCGGTCGTGTGGGCGGACAAGGCTTCCAGATCACGCAACGTGCCGATTTTCTGGATGAGGCCGTGTCTTCGGCCACCACGCGCTCGCGCCCGATGGTGAACACGCGCGACGAACCACATGCCGATCCGGACGCGTTCCGTCGTCTGCATGTGATCATCGGCGATTCCAACCGGTCCCAGTGGGCTACGATGATGAAACTCGCCACCACGCATCTGGTGTTGTGCGTCATCGAACAGGCGGGGCGTGAGGGGCGTGAATCCGGATTCGCACGGTTCGCCTTCGCCGACCCCGGCGCGGCGAATCATGCCGTCAGTCGCGATGCGAGCGGCGTCGGTGCGGTCTTTGACATGGCCGATGGCGATGTGATTCGCGGTGGTGCGGTCGCCGTGCAGGAACGATATCTGGCGGCGGTGGAACGTTTCGTCGAAGATCATCCCGAAGTCGGGGCCTCGTTGCCTCGTACCGATGTACATGATGTGATCGCTCAATGGCATGAGGCGTTGGAAGCGTTTCGTTCCGGTGACGTCGACGCTTTGGCCGATAGGGTGGATTGGGTGTGCAAGAAGCGCTTGTTCGATGCCTTGCAGGCTCGTACCGGCCATCTTCCGGCAAGCAGACTCGAGCAGTTGGACATGGACTATCACGATGTGGCCAACGGTACCGTATATGCTTCGCTGTGCCGCCGTGGCGGCATGCGCACGTTGTTGGGGCGGGATGCGGCGGATCGTGCCGTCCACATGCCTCCTGACGATACCCGTGCGGCTTTACGGGGCAGATTCGTGCGGGAGGCGAAGGCGAAGGGTGCCCGGTATTCCTGTGATTGGACCAGACTCACGTTGATGTCGCCCCACCATTCGGAAATGGTGTTGCTTGATCCCTTCGATTTCGAGGAATCGGAGCGGTTCCGGCAGATGATGGATATGCTGGCCTGAGTTCAAGCCGGAGGGGGGTATGCGCCTGATCCGGCATCCTGACTGATGCGAGGAGGGAAGGTTCAGGCTTCGCCGCGGTATTTGGCCATCATCTGCGACTGCATCTGTTGGGCGCTTGGCGGCGTCCAGGTGATGGCATCGGCTCCGGCGTCGATGGTGGCGAGAATACGTTCCTCGGAGCCGCCTCCGGAAGCCAGGATCGGAATTTCCGGATGGTGCTCTCGAATGCTGGAGACCACCTGTGCGGTTCGTGCGCCCGCCGCGACGTTGATGATGGCGGCGCCTGCGATGATTTTGCATTCAGTGACTTCGTCATCTTCGGTAACGGTGGCGATGACCGGAATGTCGATCATGGACATGGTGGTTTCGATGGTTTCCGCCGGAGCGGGGGCGTTGATGACCACACCTGCTGCGCCCTGCATCTCCGCCACCATGGCCAATTCGGCCACACGCGGGCCGGTGGTGGTTCCACCGCCCACGCCTACGAACAACGGCATCTGGGCCACCGTCAGCAATGCCTGCGTGATCACCGGCTCCCCGGTGAACGGATACACCGCCAGAATGGCGTTGGCGTTGGTATTGCGAATGATCACTGCATCGGTGGTATAGGCGAAGGATTTGAGCGTATGCCCCTTCACCGTGATGCCGCCGCACCGTTGCGTGATGATTTCCGGCACGCGTGCGCTTGGAGAGGTCAACCGTCCTTCGACGATGGCGGTGCCATACGCGGTGCGGGACACATATGGCGTGGCGGAATGCTGTTCCACGGCGACATCCGCGCTTGGCGTGAACAACGAACGTTTGCTGATGGGGATAAGAGCCGGATCATTCGGCTCCGGAGTGCCTGTTTGATCGATGCTCATTCCTGTGCCTCCGTACCTGAACGATCGAGCATGAGAAACTCATGAATGGCCTTGCGTCGTTCGGTGATCTCCTCGTCCAGAAGTCTGGTATCGGTGTTGTCGATGATACGCTGCAGGTATTCGCTGAGAGTGGAAAGTTCATCGGGATTCAGGCAGTCGAACATGCGCAGGGCCGATTCGGTCTGCTCCTTGATGGGGCGCATGAGGGGTCTTCCGCGACGTGCCGCATCGACGTTTCTGACCGTTGCCGCCGCGCGACGTGCCGTTCTGGCCCTGGTCGCCTTGAGTTTGGAATGCAGCAGCAGGATGTTGAGCTCATGGAGCTGATTGATTATGATCTTCCTCTGGTCGGCCATGGCGGTTCCTGTCTATATGGACACGATGTCTAATATGTAAAGTCTATCTGGAAAATCAGGAAACGCAACCCGTCGCTGCAATGTCGTGAAACGACTGGGGCCCCGACCATCATGGTCGGGGCCCCAGTCGCCAATGAATCAGAGACTCACTTGGTGACGGCCTTCTTCAGCAGGGAACCGGCGGAGATACGAACACCGTAGGTTGCCGGGATCTCGATGGTCTCGCCGGTGCGCGGGTTGCGGCCGGTACGAGCGGCACGCTTGACGCGCTCGGCGGAGAACAGACCGGTCAGCTTCAGGCCTTCGCCGGACTGCATTGCCTCGACGAACACGTCCTGGAAAGCGTTCACAGCTGCCTCAGCCTGTGCCTTGGTCAGGTTGGACTTCTGAGCGATCTTCGAGACGAGATCAGACTTGTTGTATGCCATAAAGCATCCTTCTTGGGTCAGGGGACATCCTGATTACTCTGATGTCCACGTTCATTACGATATTAGCGCACCTTACCGCCGAAAACCGCATTCTATAAGGGTTTTGGCGAGATTTTTTAGAAAAACGGGCCAAAATGACCGGTCACGAACCGATTCTAAATCAGATTATGCCTGTCAAGCCACTTCATGGCCAACGCACCGACCGGGATCCGTAGCCAGTAGAAGGCAATTCGGTAGACGAGAGTAGCGGAGACGGCGATCGTGGAAGGAACCCCTACGGCGGTGAACGCCACGGACAAAGCCGCTTCGACCGCACCCAAGCCGCCCGGTGTCGGCACTGCGGAACCGAGCGTGTTCGCCAAGAGAAAAATAAAGGTCGTTTCCACGGGGTTCGTATGGTATCTGAATGCCAGCAACGCGGCCCAGAATCCCAAACCGGTACCGATATTGAGAATGAGTGCGCCCACGATGCCGAAAAGCAGTTCCTTCGGCCTGGTAAGCACATCCACCAGATTGCGCGCATACGACATGACGATCGGCAGATACTTGTCCGTGACCAGATGACGCACCGGCGGAATCGCCATGCCCGCAGACACGATCAGTGCAACGATGGCGATTACCATGATCAACGTATTGGTGGGAATCATGCCGGAAAGCGTGTTACGGCCGGTGAATACGCCGATGACCAACAGCAACACTATCGTAGTGGCGCCCTGCACCGCCCAGACGGCACTCATGATGGCGGTCGCCTTGGTATTGCGATAGCCGCTTTTGCGCAGGAACTGCAGATTGACGAATGCCGGACCTACGCCCGCGGGCATGGAAACCGCGGTGAATCCTGCGGCCATCTGCGAACACATCAGACCGATGGGATTGCGCTTGTCGGCATCCATGAATCCGCCCAGCGTCATGGCGGAACCGAACCAAGCCACGAACCCGAGAGCCACGCAGACCAACGCCATGGCGAGATTCGCCTCTTTGACGGCCTTGATCATCTCACCCGGCTGAACCTGCGTGAACACGACGTACACGGCCACTACCAGCAGTGCGATGGCGATGAACGAACGGAAACTGAATCTCGAAAGCGTGACCTTTTCCATGGAATCGGCCATTTCCTGCGGAGCGAGGGCGGAGATGCGGTCGCGAAGCCGCACCAGTAATTGCTTGTCCCATCCAGGCAGGGCGCGAGTGGCGGCAGGGGCGGCGGCCTTCTGCACGAACGGGGCCAGATCGATGAGCCGATCGTCGCCCCATGTCCGACGGGCGCAGGCCATGGCACGATCCACGCCATTCAGCGCGCTCAGCACAATCAGCAGCTGCACCTTGTCGAGCGCGAAATTTGGCGCACTGCTGCCATAGTCGCCATTCTGCCAGCCGGCGATCACCGGAGTGCCGTCCTCCATGCGCGAAAGCGTGTTCGGCGTGATGCGACGGTGGGTAAAGCCATGGCGGTGGGCCTTGTCCAGATACGCCATGAACTGTTCCATGTCACTGTCGCTCATGGTATTGAGATTGCATTCCAAAGGCATGCGGCCGGAACGGAACACCAGAATCGAGGATTCGCCGTTGTCGGCCACGCCATAGACCCCCGGCGCGACGAGACCGGCGTTATGCAGTCCCAGCAACATGGCGTAATGATGATGGATGGCGTCGATGGAGGAACGGTCCCGGCGCATGGACACGCCGGTCAGCCGAATCCATTGCCACAGCTGATTGAGATATCCGGCGACATGCACCTGATTGTCGAGCACGGATACGATGAAACGGTCGCCGTTGGCGTCAACGGCATCGTAGATGCGGGAGTTTTCGATGAGATCGTCATCGAGAATGGCCTGCAGCATGCCCGAATCGGCACCGGAATCGAGACGGCGTGACAGGGAAGCGACATCGATGCCGATGGAACGCAACGACTGCACCACCTGCGAACCCCATGCTCCGTTGGTCTGCGTACCGATGGCGAAACGAATCAGCATGCCGATGATACGGCCGACCGCGAACGAGACCAGCACTCCGGCTACGGAATTCCACGACAGCACCACCAACAGCACCGCCACGGTATAGAGGACGTTCCATCCCCATTTCACGGCGGATCGTGTGCGTCTTGGGCCCGCGGCGGTAAGGAACGCGGCCATGGCCGCATAGAAATCAGGAAGCAGACCGGTGCCGGTAACCGTGCCGTTGGAAAACAGGGAGGCGATCAGCAGCGTATTGCGAGTGCCGGTAATCAGTGCAGACACGCCCCAGACAGCGGAGAATCCAAGAATCAACGCGATGGCCGAGGTCACGCTCTGCAGCCACTCCTTGGCAATCAGCAGCTGCAGCAGTACGCTGACGGCAATGAACACGATGGCCAGTTGCTGCAGCAGGGAAGCCGGCACGTCCATAAGCCAGCTTACCGCGTGACTGGCCGAGCGCACGTCCGACTCGACGCCGGAGGCCGTGCCATGCAGGTAGATCGAGAACAGGATGACCACTACTGCGATGATCAATGCGAATCCGGCGTGCAACAGATCTGCGAAATCCCGGCTACGACGCGGCGGAATATCATCGATGCGCACTTCATGCTTGCTGGCGGCGGGGGCGTGAGACACTATGACATGCTCCATACATACGGTTAGACAAAGACGGTGACTGCTGCCGTCATCGCTTTCGATGATACAACTTGGGGCGGCTGCGGGGGAAACGCAACCGCCCCAAGAGGCTTATGACCGTACGTGAACCGGATCAGCGGGCGAAATCGACCAGTCGAGAGGCCACACCGGTATACGTGGCCGGAGTCAGTGCCTTCAGACGTGCCGCAGTGGCCTCGTCGAAGGACTGCTCGTCGATGAACCTCTCGACGGCATCCTGGGAGATTTCATGGCCGCGCATCAGTTCCTTGACTTTCTCATAGGGCTTGTCCATGCCCGGCAGGCCGGCCAGCTCGCAGGCGCGCATGGCGGTCTGGATCGGCTCGCCCAGCACTTCCCAGTTGGCGTCAAGCTCGGCCTGGATGGCGATGTCGTTCGGATGGATGGAATTCAGTCCGCCCATCAGATTGTTCAGTGCCAGTACGGAGTAACCCAGGGCCGAACCGATGTTGCGCTGCGTGGTGGAGTCGGTCAGATCGCGCTGCCAGCGGGATTCGACCAGTGTGGCGGACAGGGTGTCGAGCAGCGAGCAGGAGATCTCCAGATTGGCCTCGGCGTTCTCGAAGCGGATCGGATTGACCTTATGGGGCATGGTGGAGGAGCCTGTGGCACCCTTGACCGGGACCTGGGCAAACACGCCACGGGAGATGTACATCCACACGTCCACGCACAGATTGTGCAGGATACGGTTGGTGTGGCTGATGGTACTGTACAGCTCAGCCTGCCAGTCGTGGGATTCGATCTGCGTAGTCAGCGGATTCCAGGTCAGGCCCATGCGGTTGGTCACGAACTCGCGGGACACGGCAACCCAATCCACATCCGGGCAGGCCGCCAGATGGGCTCCGAACGTACCGGTCGCACCATTGATCTTGCCGAGGTATTCCTGATTCCTGACCTTGTTGAGCTGACGGCTCAGGCGGTACACGTACACCGCAAGTTCCTTGCCCAACGTGGTCGGTGTGGCCGGCTGGCCGTGGGTCAGCGACAGCATGGCCTTGTCACGGTATTCCTCGGCCTTTTCCGCCAGATGGTCGACGATGGCCTGCGCGCCCGGCAGCCATACGTTCTCGATACCGTTTTTCACGCAACGGGCAATGGACAGGTTGTTGATGTCCTCGGACGTGCAGGCGAAATGCACCAAGGTCTTGAGTTCGGTGAGCTGCGTCTCGTGACCGAGTGTTTCTGCCGCCTTGTCGAGCTGATCGTCGATGTAATACTCGACGGCCTTCACGTCATGGTGGGTCACGGCCTCATGGGCGGCATGCTGGGCGATGCCTTCGGCGCCGAAATCCTCCGGAATGGCGCGCAAAAACGCCTGCTCCTCATCGGTAAGCGGCTTGATACCGGGAACGATGGTCTTGAAACCGTTGCCTTCGAAACCATTGGCAAGCAGAATCATCCATTCGACTTCCACGCGCATGCGCTCGCGGTTGAGCGCAGGTTCGCTCAGATACTCGACGAGGGGGGCGGTCTGCTGATGATAGCGGCCATCGAGGGGGGTCAGGGCAATTGCAGGGGAGATGTCAGTAAGATTCATGTTGTACAGCATACTTTTAGCCGTAAACGAGATTCCGTCGGTGTCCGCTCGCCGGTTGCCGATGACACGCCCGCGAGGAGCTCACTTGCTCATGCGGCCTTGCCAGTAGGTGACTTCCTCCAGATCGCCGTCGATGACGTTGCGGAAATGCCGTTCGTGGTTTTCCAGGGCGGCCGATCCCATATCGGAGGCATTCCGATAGGCTGCCTGATGGTATTTGAGCCAATGGGTGATTTCCTTGGAGTCGGGCGCATCCTGCACTTCGGTACCGGTGAAGAGAGAGCCGTCGTCAGAGGTCTGGCTGACCGTGCCCCGTACGGTGAGCCAGTGTTCGGTATTCGGATTGACCGCGCCGTCCAAGGCTGCGACCAGTTCGTCATCCATTTCCACGCTGGTGACCCATGTGCTTTCGGGAATCGGATGGTTGGCCACGGGGGAACCGGCGGTCACCACATGTTCGATGCCGTATGCATCCTTGAGGTCCGAAGCAAGCGTGGCCGCAACGATGCCGCCTTGGGAATGACCGATCATCGCCACCGGTTCGTCCGGACCGATGCCTGCCCGTTCCATGGCTTCGGCCACCATGCGGGCACTATCGGCCTGCATGCGTTGCTGGGAATCCGAACTCATGAGTTCCACGTTCTGCGGCCATCCGAACGGCGAATCCGGTTTGCCGTCGGTTCCGGGAATCGTGACCAGCCAGGCGTTGGATCCATCTTTTCTGCGGTATTTGGAAATGGCTATGGTGCCGTAGTCCAAGCCGCTGCCAAGATCGATTGTGCCGAGGCGTTCTTCGGCAAGCCGCCGCAGATCCTCCATGGAATCGGCCACACTGTGCGATTCGCGCACCACGGTGGCATTGGCATGCACTTGGGTGACGCTGAGCTCATTGCCTTGAATGAGGTCATATCCGGGTGCCGTGACCTTGGCGATGCGCTTGGCCGCGATATTGACCTCATCGGTATGGAAGAGCCCGCGCAATCCGCCGAGACCTGCAATGACGGAACCGGCGCCGCTCATCATTCCTTCCTGCGCCCAATCCAGCGAATCCAATGCATGGATTCCATTGGGGTCGCCTTCTTTCGCCGAGCCAAAGACAAAGCCTCCGAGCGAAAGGAGGCCGGCCGCTGCAAGCGACTCCTTCGGGAATGTGGTAACCGTGGCCTGGAGCAATTCATTGAGTATGCGCCGGTTGCGGTCATCCGCCTGGGCATACAGGGAGTGCGCCCTGATGACCAAATCGGCGAGCCATGTGAGTTTTTCCGCCATGACGTTACAGGCGCTTGCATGTTCGGCGCAACGTTTGATGATTCGATCGTAGGGGAACGATATATGGTCGTCCCCGTTGCAGATGATGCCGTTTCCGCCGAGCGCTGCGGCGAAGGGCGTGCCGTAACGCTGGGCTTGAAGCTGCAGTACCGTTGCATTCCATGTGTTCGACATGACCGCATATGTTCGGGAAGCGTCCGACAGGGCGGTGGCGACGCCAAGATATTGGTTGTAGTCGGCAGTCGAATACCTGCGACCTCCGCTGATGGTGGATGTGACCTGCCAACTCATGCCGCACCTACCGACCACAGCGTACGTGAAGTGGTTCGCAACGCTTCCTTCAGGGTGGTGGATAGGCGATGCAGTTCCGTAAGCTGACTACGGAAGGATTCTGCTGCGGTACCGTTCCAATCCGTCAACTCGCTGCGTGCAAGCGTGGACTCAAGCTGGTCGAGGCCTGCGCTGCATGATCTGATTCGCATATCGACAAGATTCTGACTGATCCGTATGCCGGCGCGGCACCGGCATGTTGTACCGGGCAGAGCGACGGACCCCATCGGCAACAGAGGATTCGCGACCGTGCCGGATGCGCTGTATGCAAGTGATGTGTTCATGGTGTCATTGAACACGTATGCACGATGAGGAGTGCAGGAAAAATGGGGTCGGTGGTCGAAGGACGCGCAAAAAACACGATGCCGGCGTGTCATCGTTGAAAAGACAACGGAAACGCGCCGGCAATGCGGTGGATAAGTCAATTCCGACCGGATTCCGTCACCATGGTTTGGTCTGGGTCGAAGATGAATCCGAATCCTGGTTGGCGGCCGAACCCTTGGATGATTCATCACTCGAATCAGGCGATGTGGATTGCGTGTTCTGCTGAAGGAGTTCCTCCACCTTCTTGCGTTGTTCCTCGGTCAGGTTGCCGCCGCTTTGCTGTTTGTCCGTATCGTTCTGCGAGGACTCGTTCTGGACGTTTGTGTCGGAATTCTGAGAATTGCTCGTTGCCTTGATTGTTTTGAGCGTGCGTTTGGTCAATTGCTCGGATACCGCACTGTTATGCTTGATCGCCTCACGCAGCTGCGGCAGCAGCAGCGCCCCGGCGGAAGCGGCATCCCGGAATTGCGCGTCCGTTTGCTGTTGTTGCGCGTTCAGTTTGTCGAGGTCGGGAGTCTGCGACTGACTGGTCTTGATGTTTTCAATCAGACTTTGCGTGGCCTGATTGTACTGGTTTGCGGCCACGAGATTCACGACGGCCAGCGCCGCGACGGCGACCAACGCCACGGCGATGATGATCAGTGCGACGCGTACCGGCAATGAGGCGCGCGCCTTACGCGGGGATGATGCATTCATAGCAACCTCCTTGATGACGCCAGCCATGCGCCGAGCTCACAGGATAACAAGAATGCCACCGCAATCGCGAATGGCCAGACCAAGGGAGTGACACGTGTTCGCTGCTTGGCGGTCTGCGAGATGCGCCATTGGCTCGAGGCTTCTTTCGACATGCCGGAACTCATGGTGTTCGAGGCGTTCAGTTGCAGGGCGGTACCGCTGAGCTCATCGGCGATGGTCTTCATGGTATCCGCATTCATGCGGGATATGCCCGGCTGGCCGGTTTCCGGATCGGTGACCCATTGCTGATCGGTTTCGCCCACGCCATCGACCGTGACGGGAATCTGGCCTCCTTGTTCGCTACCGACCGCCACGGTGAACGCATCGTTGAGATATCGTCGCAGTGAGGAGAAGGTGCGTCGGGTTTTCGAGGAGGTCTGTTCGCCATCGGAGATTAGATACATCACGATGGCATCATCGGGATGTTGCTCATGAATTGACTTGCAGGTCAACAACAGCTGATCGATCGGAACGTCAAGCGTGGAGCCGGATGAAACGGAGGTCGCCTCCGGGGCGAGGGTGTCGGCCCAATTGTCAATCGCCTTGGAATCAGGGGTCAATGGAACATCCAACGTACCGCTGGCGCCGAAACGCACCGCGGCGAAACTGGAATTCGGGTACAGGCCGGTGATGTCCTTCACCGCCTGCTTGGCCACATCCAATCGGGTTTGCAGCTCGTCGGAACCATATTGCGCATCCTTGACCGCCATGGAGCCGGTCACGTCGACGGCGATCACCACATCGGTGGCGTTGATCGCACGGTTATGCGTGGACGATACGATGCTGGGCGTCAGGATCATGACCGCAACCAGCAGGCAGATCAGGGTACGTCGCGTGCAGGCCCATACGGTTTCGTCGTTGTCGGCGCGCCGCCTTATGTGCAGCACGACCTCGATTATGGCGGCCGCCAGCATGACGGCGGCCAATACGCCGCCCGCCGGCCATCCCAGCGCCGGTGAGAAAGTCAGATCGTTCATCGTCTCAACCTCCATGCGAGCGCCAGCCAGATGATCGTCAATACGGCCAGGGCCAACGTCCACCAGCCGGGAGCGTCGACGAGTGAGGCCTTGCTGTTCGCCGCATTCTCATGGCTTCGGCGTGAATCGATCTGTTTGACCAGTTCGGCCACGGATGAGCCGCCGGATTGCGTCAGGAACACACCTCCGTGCGCTTCGATTTCGGATTTGAATGCGGAGGTCGTCTCGTCGCCTTCGCTTTGCTTCGGCCCGGAGAACAGGCCGTCCACGGTGATTTTCGCCTCGGAGGTCAGTTGCAGGGCCTCATTCAGGGTGTAGATGGGCGTTCCGGACACGACGTTGTCGGTGGCCAGCACGATGGAGGCCGCACGCTGACGGGCCGCATTGTCCGCATTGGCCTGACCATAAGCGAAACCGGGCAGCATCGCGGCGCAGCTGACCACACCGTCGCCTATCAGCGACGTGGCTTCCTTGCGGTTCTGCGTTCCCTCCAGCCAATCGGAGATCTTCTGGTAGTCGCTGTCCTTCATCTTATCGATATCGTCCTGTGATTCGACGCCCTTGAGGATCGTGCTGGCCTCGGCAAGCTGCTTGGAAACCAGCTCATAGTCGTCGGTCAACGGGAACACGGTCCGCGATGTCGAATTGAAGATGCTCAGACCAATGCGTTCGCCTTTGAAATTGCTTACCAGCTTGCGGTAGGTATCGATGACCTCGCGATCGTAGGGAAGCGTGGAACCGGATACGTCAAGGCACAGCACGATGTCACGGCTGCCGGCGCGTTCCTCACCCTCGTCGACCTGGCTCGGTCTGGCGACCAGGGCTACGGAAACGACCAAGGACAGCGTCAGCAGCACTGCTGCCAGGCGAGACAACGTGCGCCACAGGCGGAAAAGGCGGGAGGCCGTTTCCGTGTTGAGATCGTCATCCAAGCTGAACGAACGAGCGGCGTCGGTGTCATGCCTCTGCGCATGCGAGGCCACCAACATCAAGACGGCGATGACGGCGATGGCGCCGATGACGCCTGCGACGGCGGCCCAAGGCCAATGCCATGACAGTTCCATCTACCGCCACCTTTCCACAAGATTGGCCACCCATTCCCCGGCCTGTTCCACCGTTGCCTCACGTGCGATGCCGTTGTTCGCGGCATCGGCGAATTCGGGCGGATACAACGCCTCGATGGTTTGACGAAGCAACGTGATGCCCTCCTGATTACCGGTGGTGCGCGGAGCGGCGTCGATGTCGGCGAGCGTGCGGTTGCGGATGTCGACGCCGGTGACGGTCGAAACGTAGTCCCGGGACAAGGCCGCCAGCTCGGCAAACGCGTCCTCACGGCTGATTTCGTCCCTATCATGACGGGTCACGATGTCATCGATCCGTTGTCTCCACAGCGCCCTGTCCGTCAATTCGTCATGCCGACCGCGAGGTTGCCGACGTGCGGCTTTTCGGCCCGGACGGGACAGCCATATGGCCGCGGCCACCGTCATCGCGGCCAGAACCAAGCAGATGACCAGCGTCACGATCAGCGGCATCTGCAGGTCGATCAGGCCCAACGGCTTCAAGTCGGTTTCGGACAAATGGAGCGTCATGACTTCCCTCCCGACGATAGGCGTGCGGGGGAGCGTAGCGGGTTATGCGAAGACCCGGCCAAGGCCATGGAAACCATGTGCACGAATTCGCCGAACATGCGCTCGCTGGATCCGGCATGAATCACCGTGGACCCGCAACGATTCAACTCCCGGCGCACGGCCGCGGCGAGATACCCGCGATGCGTACGCACCTCCTGCGCCGTTGTGCGGTTGCGCAGGAATGCGGGGACACGGCGAGGGCCGTTGCCGTCGAAGACATGCGTGAAACGTCCATATTCGAACGGGTTGATGGTGGCTACGTCGATAAGCACCATGGGATGCGTACGCGCAATGCGTCTTATGGCTTCGATATGGCGCTCCTGTAGGGCGTGCTCATCGGTGGCAAGCACCACCAGCGCTTCGCGGTCACGAATGCGACGCGCGTATTCCAGCAGCGCGTCGATATTGCGCGGATTGGACCAATCACGTTCCAATGCCTGATCCAACGTCTGTTCGAATTGTGCGAAGCCCCCGTTGAAAGGTATCCGCGTGATCGAAGCGGAGTCGCCGAAGACCACGGATACTTCGTCGCCACGACGCAGACTCAACGCGGCGAACATGCACAGCGCATTGGCTGCGACCTGATACGCCTGTTCGCCCGAAGGGCAAGTGCCGGTCATCTCCTGGCCGACATCCAGCAACAGCCATGCACGGGAAGTCGACGGACGTTCCCTGAGCACCACCATTGGGCGGCCGACGCGGGCGCTGGTCTTCCAATCGATCTGTCGAGCCTCGTCGCCGGCCTCGTAGACGCGGATGTCCATCACATCATCCGATCCGAAGCGTTTGTTCGAGGCGTGGGCACCCTCCAGCACGCCCAGCGCCTTGCGAACGGTAGGCAGGCTCAACGTGGTTCCGAGGGCTTCGATCTTTCTTCGGATCGGATTGTCGGAACGGTTCTGATCGATCATGGAACGGGAACCGCCTGCACGATCGAATCGACGACCTGATCGCTGTTCACACCGTCGGCCAGAGCCTCGAACGTAAGAATGATGCGATGGCGAAGTACCTCGTGGGCGAAGGCCTTGACATCTTCCGGCACCACATAGTCGCGACCTTGCAACAGCGCATTGGCCTGGCCGATGCGGGTCAGGGCAATGGAAGCGCGCGGCGAGGCGCCGAGGCGTACCAACGAGGACAGTCCCTGCACCGGATGCGATCCTGCGCCGCGGGAGGTCGCCGCGATATCGACGGCATACTGCATGATCGCGTCGGACACATGTACGCGACGGGCGCATGAACGCAGGAACTCCGCGTCGCTGATGGAAATGACCTCGGAGGTGATGGCCCTCGGATCGAAGGTGTCGGAACCGCGACGAGTGAGCATGGCGAGCATGCGCTGCTCCTCCTGAGCGCTCGGATAGGTCATGACGGCCTTCATCATGAAACGATCCATCTGGGCTTCGGGAAGATTGAACGTGCCTTCCTCCTCGATGGGGTTCTGCGTGGCGATGACCATGAACGGCTTCGGCAGCGCGATACGCTGGCCGCCGATGGTAGTGGCGCCTTCGGCCATGGCTTCCAGCATGGCCGACTGGGTTTTCGCGTTGGAACGGTTGATTTCGTCCAGCAGTACGAAATTCGCGTGAATCGGACCGATCTGCGTGGCGAATCGTTGTGTGGAGAAATCAAACACCTGCGTGCCGATCAGATCGGATGGCATCAGATCCGGCGTGCACTGTACGCGCTTGAACGTACCCGACACGGAGGTGGCCAAGGTCTGAGCAGCCGTGGTCTTGGCAAGACCCGGCACCGATTCGATGAGAATATGGCCGCCGGCCACCAGCGTGGTGATCAGGGATTCGCGCAGATTCTCCTGGCCGACCAGGGTCTGGGCGAATCGGGCGCGAATCTGCGAACCCAACTTTTTCGCGCGGTTGATGTCTTCTGCGGATAGTGCGACTGTGGTCGGTGCAGTCGGGGCCGGAACCGGCGCCGACTGGGGAACCTGCGGTTTTGGAGGGAATAAAGCCATGCCATCTACTGTAACTGGTTAAGCTGACGGCAAAGACCAATCGACAGGCGAGGATCCCATCGAAGTCAGCGCCGCGTTGGCGCGAGAGAACGGCTTCGAGCCGAAGAATCCATAACGTGCCGACATCGGACTTGGATGGGGAGATTTGATGATGAAGGCATTCGTGAGCAACGGCTCCAACGTCTGCGCATTGCGACCCCAGAGTATGGCGACGAGGGGCTTGGGGGTGCCGTCCGCGTTCGTCCTCGCGTTCAACGCGCGGATCGCCGCTTCGGTGACGGGCTCCCAACCTTTGCCCTGGTGGCTGTTCGGATGGCCGACCCCCACGGTCAGGCACCTGTTGAGCAGCATGACGCCCTGCCCGGTCCACGGTGTCAGGTCGCCGTTGGCCGGCATGGGCAGGCCAAGGTCGTCGGTCAGCTCCTTATAGATGTTGGTGAGGCTTCGGGGAATCGGCCTGACATCGGGGGCCACGCAGAAACTCAGGCCGACCGGATGGCCCGGGGTGGGGTAGGGATCCTGACCGACGATCAGCACCTTGATGTCGTCGAACGGAATGGTGAATGCACGCAGAATGTTCTTGCTGGCGGGCAGGTAGGGGCGGCCTGCGGCGATCTCTCCCCTGAGGAAATCGCCCATGCGATGCACCTGCGGCTCCACATCGGACAGCGCCGTGGCCCAACCGGGCTCGATAAGTTCGGATAACGGCTTGATATGAGCTTGAGTCATGGGTATTACTGTACGACCCATGGTACGACCTTGTACGCCTATGTCGTGCGTGCATGGCTGGGGCACGCGACGCGAATTGGCCGCTGACTGCAGTGGTCAGTACACTTTCAGTGTAAGTGTGCGAGAAATGAGGTCGTAAGATGGCTCAACAGGACAAGGAAACCTATGATTCCTATGCCAAGGATGCATTCGACAATCCCCCGGCGGGGCCGATGGGCGTCCACCGGGGTGCGCGATCGGTCGCATCCCGTGCCATGCCGTACGTCATAGTGGTCGTGGTGGCATTGCTCGCCGGTCTGCTGTTCTGGGGAATCTATTCCGGTGAAATCGGCAAGTTGAAGATGCCGTGGTCATCGTCGCAGGCAAGCTCGTCACAGACCGCATCCACCAAGAAGACGGCTACGGCCGAAGCGCAGTCCAGTGATACGGCCACCGCCACGCAGACTCCGGACGCCACGGGGGAGGCGAGCGATACGGCGTCACCGACCGAGTCCGCGACGCCGGAGCAGATCGTGAACAAGGACACCCAGATCCGTGTGATCAATGCCACGAACGTCACCGGTTACGCACAAAGCAAGGCGAACGAGCTGACCAACGCCGGATATACGAGTGTGACCCCCAGCAACCCGACCGGTACGGTTCCCACGCAGACCGTGGTCTGGTACCAGAACGAAACCGACAAGGCAACCGCCGAAGATGTCGCCCAGACGCTGGGAATCACCAATGTCGAGCAGAGTGACGGATTAGTCACCCCGATTGTGGTGGTGCTGCTGAACTGAGAGCGCGTCACGAAAAACGCCGGGACCCCTGTCCGTATCGGGCAGGGGTCCCGGCGTTGGAAGAATACCGGAATCGCAGGGCTATGCCGTGGCGTCGAAGGGGCCGGTGTTCTTGCCGATAGCGCAAAGCACGCACCTCGGTTTGGCACTCGAGGCCCGAGA
Organism: Bifidobacterium sp. MSTE12; assembly: GCF_000513015.1. NCBI lineage: Bacteria > Bacillati > Actinomycetota > Actinomycetes > Bifidobacteriales > Bifidobacteriaceae > Bifidobacterium > Bifidobacterium sp. MSTE12. The sequence continues at coordinate 29,498 of NZ_AZYA01000011.1, forward strand.
GTGCTAATCTGCACAATTAGCACTCGAGGAGTGAGAGTGATAACTGGCAGCTGACGGCCGGCATCACGGACTCGTCTCCGACAGTGGGAACAATACCGTGTAGCCATATGTGGAGGAACAATGGCAAAGATCATTGCATACGACGACGAAGCGCGTCAGGGAATGCTCGCGGGCCTCGACAAGCTCGCCGACACCGTCAAGGTCACCCTTGGCCCGAAGGGCCGCAACGTGGTTCTGGACAAGACCTACGGCGCCCCGACCATCACCAACGACGGCGTTTCCATCGCCAAGGAAATCGACCTTGATGACCCGTACGAGCGCATCGGCGCCGAGCTGGTCAAGGAAGTCGCCAAGAAGACCGACGATGTCGCTGGCGACGGCACCACCACCGCCACCGTGCTGGCCCAGTCTTTGGTGCATGAAGGCCTGAAGAACGTCACCGCCGGCTCCAACCCGATCGCCCTGCGTCGTGGTATCGAGAAGGCTTCCGAGGCCATCGTCAAGGAGCTCGTCGCAGCTGCCAAGGACGTCGAGACCAAGGATCAGATCGCTGCCACCGCAACGATCTCCGCCGCGGATCCGGAAGTCGGCGAGAAGATCGCCGAAGCGCTGGACAAGGTCGGCCAGGATGGCGTCGTGACCGTCGAGGACAACAACCGCTTCGGCCTGGATCTTGACTTCACCGAAGGCATGCGTTTCGACAAGGGCTACATCGCCCCGTACTTCGTGACCAACGCCGAGGACCAGACCGCGGTGCTCGAAGACCCGTACATCCTCCTGACCTCCGGCAAGCTGAGCTCCCAGCAGGATGTCGTGCATGTGGCCGAGCTGGTCATGAAGACCGGCAAGCCGCTGATGATCATCGCCGAGGACGTTGACGGCGAGGCTCTGCCGACCCTGATCCTGAACACCATCCGTGGCACGTTCAAGTCCTGCGCCGTCAAGGCTCCGGGCTTCGGCGACCGCCGTAAGGCCATGCTGCAGGACATGGCCATCCTGACCGGCGCACAGGTCGTGTCCGACGAGCTGGGCCTGAAGCTCGACTCCATCGACATGTCCGTGCTCGGCACCGCCAAGAAGATCATCGTCTCCAAGGACGAGACCACCATCGTGTCCGGTGGCGGCTCCAAGGAGGACGTGGCAGCCCGCGTGGCTCAGATCCGCGCCGAAATCGCCAACACCGACTCCGACTACGATCGTGAAAAGCTGCAGGAGCGCTTGGCCAAGCTGGCCGGTGGCGTCGCGGTCATCAAGGTGGGTGCTGCCACCGAGGTCGAGGCCAAGGAACGCAAGCACCGCATCGAGGATGCCGTGCGCAACGCCAAGGCCGCCATCGAGGAAGGCCTGTTGCCGGGCGGCGGTGTCGCTCTGGTCCAGGCTGCCGCCAAGGCCCAGAAGGACGTTCAGCTCGAAGGCGACGAAGCCACTGGCGCCGCAATCGTGTTCCGCGCCATCGAGGCCCCGATCAAGCAGATCGCCGAGAACGCCGGCCTGTCCGGTGACGTGGTGATCGACAAGGTTCGCTCCCTGCCCGACGGTCAGGGTCTGAACGCCGCCACCAACGAATACGAGGATCTACTGGCCGCCGGCGTCACCGACCCGGTCAAGGTCACCCGTTCCGCCCTGCAGAACGCAGCCTCCATCGCAGGCCTGTTCCTGACCACCGAAGCTGTGGTGGCCAACAAGCCGGAACCGCCGGCAGCCGCTCCGGCCGCTGGCGCCGACATGGGCTACTGATCGGCCTGATATAACCGATCGGTCCGATCGCTGACTGAGCGAACAGACATTACGGGAACCCGTCTTTCCTTTGGGAGGAGACGGGTTCCTTGCGTTTGCCGGCCATGCGGGGTGATGCCACCACTTACTGATGCCACCACTACTGTGCGAATAGGCGGGACGCCTGCATTTCCGTGTCCGCGTACAGCGAGGAGGCCTGCATGAGCGCATGTTGAATGGATTCCAAGGACCGTTCCATCTGCTGCTGCGCCGCACGCCATTGTTCGGCCACGGCATTGAACTGTGTGGCCGCGCCGCCCCTCCAGACGCTCTGCAGGTTGTTGAGATTGCCGTACATGCCCTGTACCGCTTGTCGAATCGATTGGATCGAGGCGCTCACTGCGGCGCTGGATGACTGTATCTGTTCCGAATCGACCTGAAACTGTGGCATGGTGTGTTCCTTTCATCGTTGAATGTGTGCATATCAGCCGTTCGCTTACTGATTGGCGTATCCGAACGGTAAGGTGGAGCGTATGGCAAAAGTGAGTGGAACCAATGCACAATCGAAGGCTGTGGTCGGAGGATGGTCCCAAACCGGATGCATCGGCGTGTCGCGTCAGTATGCCCAAGGCGAACATCGCTGGATTCACGCGCTTTTCATACTGTTGGCAGCCATGTTGTGCTGCTGTATGACGTTGTGCATAACTCCCGTCGGATGGGCCGATGATACGCAGACGAACGATACGCAGACCGGCATCACCGCGACGGATAACATCACCGATACTGAAAACCTGCTTGGATCGAATGTGTCCGAAATCACCGACGCCATCAAGAACACCGAAAAGGAGACCGGGGTCACCGTTCGGCTGCTGTACCTGTCGACGTTCAATACGGGCAAGAAGAAGCCATCCCAGTGGGCGAGCGATTTGCTGGAATCCCTGAAGCCCCAACCGAATACCGTGCTGCTCGCCGTGGCCGCGAACGACGGTAACCTAGTGGTGGCGGTATCGTCGAACTCCGACGAATGGCTGAAGAAGAAGTCCACGGTGGACGCGCTGTCGGATGCCGCGCAGAAGCCGCTGATGGAGTCCACGCCCGATTGGTCGAAATCGGCCACGGCGATGATGGATCAGATCGTACTGGCCAAAAAGACGTCCACGTCATCGAACATCACCATGATCGGCGTAGGCATCATGGGAGCCGTTCTGGTGCTGTTGGTCGTCATCATCGTAGTGTTCCACATCTATCGTAAGAAACATCCGAAGCGGCGCAGGAAGAGGCGCGGCAGCCATCGCAAGACCAAAGGCGGCGAATTCGAGACGTATCGTGAGGTCGAGGAGAAGACGGAGCCGGCAAAGGCGTGGAATCCGCAATCTTCAACGGAAGACCCAGATATCGTTCAGGAAACGTCCAGCGAATCGAGTGAAGCTTGAAGGCATGAGTAAGCCTATTGAAGCATCAATTGTCGTTGTCGATGACGAACCATCCATTCGCGAGTTGCTGGTGGCCTCGCTGCATTTCGCGGGATTCGAGGTGAATACCGCGGCCTCCGGTTCCGAGGCCATCGAGGTCATCGAAAAAACGCAACCCGATTTGATCGTGCTGGATGTGATGCTTCCGGATATCGATGGTTTCACGGTGACCCGACGCATTCGTCAGGAAGGCATCGCCACACCGGTGCTGTATTTGACGGCACGCGATGACACCCAAGACAAGGTCATGGGCCTGACCGTCGGCGGCGACGATTACGTGACCAAACCTTTCAGCCTGGAGGAAGTGGTGGCGCGCATCCGCGCCATTCTGCGCCGTACCCAGGAACAGGTGGAGGACGATCCGATCATCCGGGTCGGCGATCTGGAGATCAACGAGGATTCGCATGACGTATCCCGTGCCGGCCAGCCGATCGATCTGAGCCCCACCGAATACAAACTGCTCCGTTACCTGATGGACAACGAAGGCAGGGTGCTTTCCAAGGCGCAGATTCTTGACCATGTGTGGCAGTACGACTGGGGCGGCGACGCAGCAATCGTGGAATCCTACATCTCCTATCTACGTAAGAAGGTCGACGGCATCGTGGTCGAGGACGCCGACGGCGAAGAGCATAAGGTGACCCCGCTCATCGAAACCAAACGTGGCATCGGCTACATGATTCGCGCACCCAAGAACTGAGACGATCCGATCGATGAGCCGGGACACCAAGCGAACACAACCTGACGATGCAGGCGTTCAGGGCGGGCCTGCGGCGCAGGCCGCATCTCAAACGTCGCCAGCCCGTCGCCCATCGTTGTTTCGACGTATCGGCAGACGGGTCGATGCGATTCCTCTGAGCACGAAACTGGTCACCTGCATCATCGTGCTGCTGACCATCGGTACCATCGGCATCTCGTTCTCCATCCGAACGCTGGTCGGCAACTACCTGCTGCAGAAAACCGATACGCAGCTGATCAACCAGGCGCAGCTGGTGTTCAACAATATGGATTCGCTGGGCGATACCACCGACAGCGAGAACAGCAGGAACAGCCTGATGAACACCTACTACGTGGAGGTGCGCACCAGTGACAGCAAAATCACCGGAACCGGGTTGGTGCCGGTGCTCAAAGACGGAGTGGTTTCCGAACCGAGCCTGCCGGCGGACGGCAGCAGCGACGGCGTGACGCTGGGGCAGCCTTTCACCACTCAGGCCGTGGTCCATGTCACCGGTAACCATGCGCCGGATCATTCCACCATGCAGGCGGCCCAATCGCCGTGGCGTGTCGTAGCCCTGCCATGGAGCGAGCGAGGCAAGGACGGCCAGGTTAAAAACAGCGGCATCGTGTATATCGGCCTGTCGTTGAGTGACCAGATCGATACCACGAATACGCTGACCAGGTACTGCGCGATGGTAGGTATCGCCGTTGTGCTGCTCGGCGCGATTCTAGGCACCATCGTGGTGCAGAGCACACTCACTCCGCTCAAGCGCATCGAGAAGACGGCGGCGAAAATCGCGGCCGGCGACCTGAGTCAGCGTGTTCCGGATATGCCGGAAAACACCGAGGTCGGCTCGCTGTCGGTGTCGCTCAACACCATGCTGACCCGTATCGAGGAGAGCTTCCATGCACAGGCGGAGACAACGGAGAAGATGAAGCAGTTCGTCTCCGACGCCAGTCATGAGCTGCGTACGCCGTTGGCCGCCATTCATGGCTATGCGGAACTCTATAAGATGCAACGCGATATGCCGGGGGCGCTTGAACGCGCCGACGAATCCATCGAACATATCGAAGCCTCCAGTGCGCGTATGACGGTGCTGGTGGAGGATCTGCTGTCCTTGGCACGACTCGACGAAGGCCGCGGTATCGACATCACGCAGCAGGTTCCGCTCACTTCGGTGGTGCGCGATGCGGCCGATGATCTGCACGCGCTTGATCCGGACCGTGGCATCCGCTGCGGCCTGATAGCGATCAAGCCTGGAACCGATCTGGAGCACCCGTCCGACTTCACCTTCCAGGATGGTGACATGCCGGCGATCACGTTGACCGGTGACGCCTCAAGACTGCGCCAGGTGGTCACCAACATCGTGGGCAACATCCACCGGTACACGCCGGCCGATTCGCCGGTGGAGATCTCCATGGGCGTGCTGCCGGCATCGATCAGCCCGGAATCGTTGTCGCGCATGCCCGCCAACGAACGGTCCATGCATCATCTGGTCGAGGCCATCGAAGTGGGCCAATCCATGCAGGTGGGCATGAACTATGCCATCGTACGATTCTCCGATCACGGTCCGGGCGTACCGCCTGAGGCCCGATCGAAGATCTTCGAACGTTTCTATACCGCCGATCCCTCCCGCGCACGGCAGAAGGGCGGTACCGGACTCGGCATGGCCATCGCGCAATCGGTGGTCAAAGCGCATCATGGTTTCATTTGCGCATCCGGTAGTGAAGGGGGAGGCCTGACGTTGACGGTGGTACTGCCGGTCGCGCCGGTCGAGCCACGACCCGTGCCGGAAGCGGAAACACGCAAGGCGGACAAGAAGGGCCGGAAAACGAAGAAATAGAGGCCGACTGGCGCGAACAATGGCGGGTGCGATCATATTCCCGTCTTCTGCGAAGGGCCGGCATTGGTCATCATCCCACCTCTTGCGCTAGACTATATCCTTGGTTTGCAATAGGCGGATGACGAGCATCCGCAAGCAGGTATGTGAAAAGTAGTGAGGTGACAATGCCTAGCGGACGCGTTCGTTGGTTTGATACGAACAAAGGCTATGGATTCATTCAGAACGAGCAGGGCGCCGATGTGTTTCTGCCCGCCGTTGCGTTGCCCGAAGGCGTGAAGACGCTGCGTAAGGGCGCGAAGGTCGAATACTCCGTAATCGAAGGGCGTAGGGGACCTCAGGCGATGAACGTGACATTGGTCGCATCGGCCCCGTCACTGGTCAAGGCCACCCGACCGAAGCCGGATGACATGGCCGCCATCGTCGAGGATTTGATCAAGTTGCTGGATTCCGCAGGGAACCAGTTGCGTCGACATCGCTACCCTTCGCCGGCCGAAAGCAAGAAGCTGGCCACGCTGATGCGTGCCGTTGCCGATAATTTCGACGTACAGGACTGATTTATGCCCGATACCACTTTGGATCCCCAGGCGATCGCCAAGGCGGTGGCCATCGAAGTCGCCGACGAGGACAATCAGGTCGGTGACTTCGTCGAAGCCATCGACCTAGGTGATGACGTCACCGATTTTCGTTTCGAGACGCGTGTGCGCGGCTATGAAGGCTGGCAGTGGTCGGTGACGCTGTACCACGACGTGGAACTCGATCATTGGACGGTCAACGAATCATCGTTGGTGCCGACGGATAGGGCATTGCGCCCGCCGGCATGGATTCCCTGGAAGGACCGCCTCGAACCCACCGATCTGGCGGTGACCGATTCCATCGGCACCGAGCCGGATGATCCTCGCCTGGAAGAGGGCTTTCGTGCGACGGACGCCGGTGAAGGCGCTCCGGCCGAGACGCCCGAGATGTCTGAAACGTCTGAGACATCCAAGGAGGATGTCGAAGATGCGGTTGAGGAATTCGAACTGTCCCGCAGGCATGTGTTGACGCCCTTGGGGCGTGCACAGACCGCCAAGCGCTGGTATGAGGGGCCGCGTGGCCCGAAGTCGCTGTCCACCAAGACGGCTGACGGCAATCCTTGTTCCACCTGCGGTTTCTTCATTCCCCTGAAAGGTGAGCTGAATCTACTGTTCGGCGTGTGCGCCAACAAGTGGAGTCCCGATGACGGTCGCGTGGTGTCAGTCGACCATGGATGCGGCGAGCATTCCGAAATCGAGCCGCCGGAGCCGTCGCATCTGTGGGTGCAATCCAAGCCGGCCTTCGACGACCTGCATATCGACATCATCGCCCAAGCTCCGCGTGAGGAACGCGGTTCCGTCGAACTGATCGAACAACTGGAAGGCGAGGAGCCCAATCCGAACGATGAGGAGGAGGCTTCGGAAGAAGACATCGAAGCCAACACCATCGATGACAACGAGGCATCGCAGGAGGACGTGCAGGAACATGCCGAACCTGCGGACAGCCCTGAGGTGGAGACCACGCTCGATCTGAGTGAAGACGAAGAGACCGAGAAGTCCTCCGATGATGAGGAGCCCGCTGAAACCGGGGAACAGCCCGTGAAACAAGAGGCTGGGGGAACCGGGGATTCCGCCGGACCGGAGGAATCCCCCGAGTCGACGGAATCGGAGAAGCCATCCGAGACGGAGTCCGCGGAACCGACTGAACAGTAACGCCTTCCTCACGTTACTGTAGACAATCGAAGCGAGTCAAGGAATCCTGATGCCCGTGTGATGCCGGTGTCGGTTGGATTCCCTGATTCGCTTCGATCATTTACGCTTCAATCGTTCACCATGACGAATGTGCATCGTTCAGTGCACGACGGTGACGGTGCAATCTGCGAAATTCACGATCTGCTTGGATACCGAGCCGAGGAAATGCGCATCCATGCCGGACAGTCCACGTGACCCAACCACCAGATGGCGGGCGAAGCGCGAGGCCGCGATAAGGCCTTTCGCGGCGGAAATGTGGAAGGCATGCGATTCGATGTCGAAATCATCGGGAATGTCTCGCGCGGGAATCTCAATGGAATCGATCATCTCGTCCAACAGATGCTCGGCTCGCTCCTGACCGACCGAAATCGGTGCGACGGCGTTTTCATATCCTTCGATCACGCCGAGATCCTTCAACTGCCAACAGAACATAACCTGCAACGGCGCGTGATGAATGGACGCCAGCTCAATGGCGAACTGCAACGCGTGCTTCGACGTTTCCGAGCCGTCCACCCCGACCACGATCGGACGTTGGTTCTTCGGCAGCGGCGATCCGGGCATGTCGAAACGCACCTCCCGATCGCCGGGGGTCAGCGCATTGGCGATGGCATCTTGCACGCTGGCCTCCTCATCATCGAGAATGCGCACCACGGTGACCGGAACCTTCGCCTCCTCGGCCAGCGATGCCGACAATGAGCCCAAAAACCATCGGGCCACGCGACCGAGCGACCGGCGGCCCACTACGATTTGTTGCGCGTCCTTGCCGATTTCCAACAGGGCCGCGGTGCCGGAAGCCCTTACGGAAGTGAGTTTGACACGGTCCTCATTGATGGCCATGCCGGAACTGGCCTGCGCCACCCAGTCCCGCAGACGTTTCGCGATGCCATGACGCATGGCCGCCCACTGCTCTTCGGAATCCGGTTCCGAACCCATATCCCACGAATGCGTCCAGCCATATACCGCATTGACCCGCTGGCCGGTGAGGGATGCCTCCTGCAGTGCCCAGCGCAACGCGGCGAAGGATTCGTCGGAACCGTCGACACCGACTACGATGTCACGTTGACGAATGTCCGTGTCAACGCCGGCTTCGGTGGTTTGTAGGGTGGTGTCGCTACTCATGATGACCTCCTTGGTCGTTGCCCTATACCAAGCATATCGGTTTGGTTGCGTCGAGAGCGCAAATTCACATGCGCGTGGGAATAAACGTCATCGTGAATCGGTAGAGTGTTGAAGGACTAATAAGAGTGGAAGGACAAGCATGTTCGAACGGTTTACAGACCGTGCCCGGCGCGTGATCGTGCTGGCTCAGGAAGAAGCTCGTACCCTCCAGCACAACTACATCGGTACCGAGCATCTGCTGCTCGGCCTGATTCGTGAGGGTGAGGGCGTCGCCGCGAAGGCGCTGGCCTCGAAGGGTGTGTCGTTGGACGATACCCGCAAGCAGGTCGAAGAGATGATCGGTAAGGGGAATGCGTCGCCGAACGGCCACATTCCTTTTACTCCGCATGCCAGGCAGGTGTTGGAGCTGTCGTTGCGTGAAGCGTTGCAGCTGGGGCACAGCTATATCGGTACCGAGCACATCCTGCTCGGCCTGATTCATGAGGGCGAAGGCGTCGGTACCCAGGTGCTGATCAAGATGGATGTCAATCTCGGCGAGCTGCGCAGTGCGACCATCGATCTGATCCGTGGCAATTCAGGCGGTAGCCAGGGTGAAGGCAAGGGCGATCTCGCCAATGCCGGCGGCGTGCAGGATAGGCGGAACCAGAGCGGTTCGGCCATTCTCGACCAGTTCGGTCGCAATCTGACCGCCGAAGCCGCTTCGGGTAAGCTCGACCCGGTGATCGGTCGTTCGAGCGAGATCGAACGCGTAATGGTGGTGCTGAGCCGGCGTACCAAGAACAATCCGGTGCTGATCGGTGAGCCGGGCGTCGGCAAGACCGCCGTGGTCGAGGGTTTGGCCCAGAAGATCAACGCCGGCGATGTGCCGGAGACGTTGAAAGGCAAGCAGGTCTATTCCCTGGACTTGGGTTCCATGGTGGCAGGTTCCCGCTATCGTGGCGATTTCGAGGAACGCCTGAAGAAGGTCTTGAAAGAGATCAAGACCCGTGGTGACATCGTGCTGTTCATCGACGAGATTCATACCATCGTTGGCGCAGGTTCCGCGGATGGTGCCTTGGGCGCTTCCGACATGCTTAAGCCCATGCTGGCTCGCGGCGAACTGCAGACCATCGGCGCCACCACCACCGACGAGTACCGCAAGTACATCGAAAAGGATGCGGCGCTGGAACGCCGTTTCCAGCCGATTCAGGTGCATGAGCCGACCATCGCCGAAACCATCGAGATCCTGAAGGGTCTGCGTGAACGCTACGAGAATCACCATCATGTGACGATCACCGATGGCGCGCTGCAATCCGCAGCGGAGTTGTCTTCGCGTTACATTCAGGACCGTCATCTGCCCGATAAGGCCATCGATCTGATCGATGAGGCCGGTGCGCGCCTGCGTATCCGCCGTCTGACCGCCCCGCCGGAGCTCAAGGAGCTTGATGCGAAGGTGGCCAAGCTGGCCGAAGAGAAGGATCAGGCCATCAAGGACCAGGACTTCGAGAAGGCGGCCGAGCTGCGCGACAGGCAGGAGAAGCTGGAAGCTGAGCGCAAGGAGAAGGAATCGTCCTGGCGTGAAGGCGAATCCGACGTGAAGATGGTCGTGGACGAGGATGTGATTGCCGAAGTGATCTCGCAGACCACTGGCATTCCGGTGTTCAAGCTCACTCAGGCTGAGTCCAAGAAGCTCATGAGCATGGAATCCGAGTTGCACAAGCGCATCATCGGTCAGGACGAGGCCGTGTCGGCGCTGTCCCGCTCCATCCGACGTGCGCGTGTGGGCCTGAAGGACCCGAAGCGCCCGTCCGGTTCATTCATCTTCGCCGGCCCGACCGGTGTGGGCAAGACCGAGCTGGCCAAGACGCTGGCGGAGTTCCTGTTCGATGATGAGGACGCGCTGATCCGCGTGGATATGTCGGAGTTCTCCGAAAAGTACGCCGCATCGCGTCTGTTCGGCGCCCCTCCGGGATATGTCGGCTATGAGGAGGGCGGCGAGCTCACCGAAAAGGTGCGTCGCAAGCCGTTCTCCGTGGTGCTGTTCGACGAGATCGAGAAGGCGCATCCGGACATCTTCAACACATTGTTGCAGGTGCTCGATGATGGTCATCTGACCGATGGCCAGGGCCGCAAGGTGGATTTCAAGAACACCATCATCATCCTGACCACCAATCTCGGCACCCGCGACATCGCGAAGGCCGCCAACACGGGCTTCAATCTTGGTACGAACACCGAGTCGAGCTACCAGCGCATGAAGGATCAGGTCTCTTCGGAATTGAAGCAGCAGTTCCGTCCGGAGTTCCTGAACCGTCTGGACGACATCATCGTGTTCAAGCAGCTTACCGAGCCGCAGGTGCGCCAGATCGTCGACCTTGACGTCAAGCAGCTCAACGACCGTCTGTTCGACCGCCACATGTCGCTCGAGCTCACCGATGCCGCCAAGGACCTGCTCGCGCAGAAGGGCTTTGACCCGCTGCTCGGTGCCCGTCCATTGCGCCGCGTGATCCAGCGCGACATCGAGGATGCCATATCGGAGAAGATTCTGATGGGCGACCTCGAAGACGGCCAGCGCGTGAAGGTCGATGCCGAAGGCGAGGGCATTCTGGGTGAATTCACCTTCTCCGGGGAGGCGTTTGAGGAGCCGGTGACGGCGGACGAGTCGTCTGAGTCAGATTCCGCCGAGCCCGTCGAGGTTTCGGCCGGGACCGCCGATTCGGCATCGGAATCTTCCGAAACCGAATAAGTGACTCGAATACCGCACTAAGTGGCTGAAATCCACGAAAAGCGGCTTATCCATGACAGATCGTTGTCATGGATAAGCCGCTTTTCGTGGATTTCATATATGTGTTGTTGGATATGGATCAGTATTTTGGCGCCGTGTTTGTCCTGCACGGTGTACACACGCTTGTATCGCAGATTACCGATGGTGGGGCAGCGAAGGCTTGGCTGTGAACGGTATTCCGGCCGCACGTAATTTGTTGATGAGCGGCGTGCGCCTGACCGCATCAAGAAAGGTGAACCTTACGACGGCATCGACGCCGCATGCTCGTAATGTATCGGATCGCAGTCGTTCCTCTTCCACAATGTCGCTGATCGTATGTCCTCCGGTCATCGTCGGATTCACGTATTTGTCCTGTCCGTCAAGTTCTCCGACAATCGTTCGGCCATCCTCCGTATGCCATACATAATCGGCGCGGCGGCGCTCGCCGGAAACAGGATGCACGAATTCCACCTGTTGCGTAGGCAACGCAACGCCTTCCTCGATCATGGTTGCCAGGCAAAATGATTCCCCGCCGTTCTCGCTAATGCCGATGGCATGTTGTGCGACGGAAATCGCCAGCTCACGTTTTCTGCCGACATACGGCTCATCGCAATAGTCGATGATCTGCTGTCGCGAAGCATGCCCGTCTCGAATCGCGGATTCGAAAATCGCAAATGCGTTACGAAAAGAGAGCATGCGTCCGCAATCAAAAAGAGTGCGGAATATGTCGGTTGACTTGGCGCCATCCAGATTTACGGCTTGGTCCAGAAATCTTGATGCCGTATGTACGCGTTTGATTTGATTGCAGTAGCTTCCACCCCTTCCTGACGTAGAGGCGATGTAGATGGTGCCGTTGCTGTGCAAAGCGGTTGAATGGTCGAGTCTCCATAATGCCGCCGCGGAGAGCGAGCTGAAAATCATGTTGGGATGATGTTGGGCCAGCGTTCTGCATATATGTCGGGATCGTTCGATTGCGTCCAGACCATTCCAGTATGTTTTTTCCGCGTACATTCCCGGATAGGGACGGCATGTGATGCCTTGCACGGTGAGTCTGTGAAGCAAGGCGCTTTCATTGTTGTTCCGTGCGAGAACGCACATGCACCGGGACTGTGCCTGCCGCAGGCGCTGTCTGATAACTGCCCTGATGTTCATTGTTCGAGCATAGGGAAACCCATGTTCTGTGGTCTAGTCGATTTGGCGATTGTGGATAACTTAAGGGTCGCTACGGGGTGGCGTCGGCGTGTTACGGTCAAAAGAGGTGTGGATAAGTCTTTTGGCGCTTGATTTGGTCGTTTGATGATTGATATGGTCCGATGCTCGGCGGTGCGCATCGCACAGTGATGTAGACGTCTTGAATGTGTCTTGAATCCTGCAGATACCAGCTTTGTTCCAGCGAAAAACAGTCTGATTCCACACATAGGAGCTTATTCATGACATCTGGTGCTGGATATAGGGCGGTTTTTGTGGATATAGATTGGTTTCGATGGGTGAATTCTCTGGATATGACGAAAGGGCGGGTACGCAACCTTAAAAAAGTTACGTACCCGCCCTTTTGCGTTACGGACCGTGCGTGTGACGTCAAGTCGCGTGCAGCCGAACCAAGGCTATTTGATGGCGTTCAGCCACTGTTCCTTGGTAGCCTTTTCGGCCTCGAGCTTGGCCTTCTTCTTCGGATCGGACTCAGCGGCGATCTTGGCGTCGAGCTCGGTCAGCTGGGCGTTCAGCTGTTCCTCGAAGGAGGATTTGCGGGCGTCGGCTTCCGGATCGGACTGCTTCCAGGCGGCATCCTCGACGGCCTTGATTTGCTTATCCACGGCGTCAAGACGGCCTTCGATGCGGCGGACTTCGTCGCGCGGCACATAGCCGATCTGATCCCACTCCTCCTGAATGGCGGCAAGTGCCTGACGCGCCTGCTTGGCGGCCTCCTCATCCTTGACCGGAACAAGGGCTTCGGCCTTGACCAGCAGTTCCTCCTTCTTGGCCAGGTTCTCCTTTTCGGAGGAGCTGATCTGGTCACGGTCCGCCTGACGTGCGTTGAAGAAGGTGTCGGCGGCGGCACGGAACTGGGCCCACATGGCATCATCCTCGCGGCGTCCCGCACGGCCGGCCTTCTTCCAACGATCCATCAGCTCGCTGAACTTGCGTGAGGTTTCCACCCAAGCGGTGGAGTCCTTCAGGGCTTCGGCCTCGGCAATGATGGCTTCCTTGGCCTCCTTGGCTTCGTTGCGTTCGGCGTCGCGGGTCTGGGCCCACTTGCGGCGTGCCACGTTGAAGGCGGTGCGTGCCGTGGAGAAGCGGGACCACAGCGCATCGGCATCGGCCTTGTCGATGCGCACATTGTTGCGCTGATGCTCCTGCCACTGCTGGAAGAGCGAGCGGAACTTGTCGGAAGTGGAACGCCAGTTGGTGTTGCTGTCAAGACCGGCGGCAAGGGCTTCGGCCTTTTCCACGATGACGGTGCGTTCGGCCACTGCCTTGGCCACGGCTGCCTTACGGGCTTCGGAAAGCTGGGCCTTCTTGGCCGCACCCTCTTCCTTCAAGGCTTCGAACTGCGCCTTGAGGGCCGCCAGATCACCGACGACGGCCGGCTGTTCGGTCTCTTCGGACAGGGTCTTCAGCGAGTCGTCGATTTCGCGGGACTTGACGCTGCTGGACTTGAGCCTGTTCGCAAACAGGTCGAGCTTGGCCTTGAGATCGAGGTAACGGCGTGCATACAATGCCAGGGCCTCTTCTTTGGAGGCATCCGGGAACTGGCCGACCTCACGTTCTCCCTCTGCCTCCTTGACGAATACGGTGCCGTCATCGGAGACGCGTCCGAAAGCCTCGGCGGCTTTGACATCAGCCTCGGAGAAGCCGGTGCCGGTGGCTGCCGGAGCCGGGCGGGACGGAGTCTTCTTGGCGAATGCGGCGGGGGATGGGGCGTGCGGCTTCATCGCTGCCGGGCTTGGAACGGCCGGTTTGCTGGCCTGGGCTGCGGGCGTCGTCGCCTGCTCGGTGATTTCATTGGTGTTCTCGGACGCGGTGACATTCTCGTCGGCCATGGCCAGCTCCTTTAAGTAAGCTTCATGTAGTGCAGGGAAGCGGATGACGCAGATCGACCCAGGAAAGCCTGAACAATCGTGCGGCATTTTCCGCAACCTCATTTATTATAGGGAACCGTGGCAAAAGGCGCATCTATTTCAGGATTTCCAGAGTGGCTCCCCTCTGAACGTGTTGTGGAGCAGCGTGTTATCGACACGCTCCGTAATGTATTCGAACTCAATGGCTTCATCGGCATTGAAACTCGTGCGGTTGAGCAGGGTTCGAGCCTGTTGAAGAAGGGTGAGACCAGCAAGGAGATTTACCTGCTGAGTCGTCTGCAGGAGGTCGGTCACGAGTCCGACACTCCGATTGAGGATCGTTTGGGCCTGCATTTTGATCTGACGGTTCCGCTGAGTCGGTATGTGGTCGAGCATTCAGGTGACCTCGCCTTTCCCTTCAAGCGTTGGCAGATTCAGAAGGTGTGGCGTGGCGAGCGTCCGCAGGAGGGCCGTTTCCGCGAGTTCGTGCAGGCCGATATCGATGTGATCGGCAATGGCGATCTGCCTGACCATTACGAGGTCGAATTGCCGCTGGTCATGGTGTCGGCGCTCGAACGTCTGCGCGAGTTCGGCTTGCCGAAGGCCACCGTGCATGCGAACAACCGCAAGCTGTCCGAAGGCTTTTATCGCGGTTTGGGACTGACCGACGTCGAAGGCGTGCTGCGTGAGATCGACAAGCTCGACAAGATCGGCGCCGACGAAGTGGCCAAGCTGCTCGTCGAAGGCTGCGGTGCAAACGAAAATCAGGCACGAGCCTGCCTTGAACTGGCCGAACTGACCGCCGCAAATGGAGCCGATCTGGCCGAAAAATTCGATGCGTTGTGCGCGAAGCACGACATCGCGGCCGATTCCGACGCCTACGTGCTGGCCCGTCAGGGCCTCGACACCTTGGCGATGATCGTTGATGAGGCAGCGCGCATTCGTCCGGGTTCCGTGATCGCCGACCTGAAGATCGCCCGCGGTCTGGACTACTACACCGGTTCCGTATATGAGACCTTCCTTGATGGCGCCGCATCACTCGGCTCCATCTGCTCCGGTGGCCGCTACGACAACCTCGCCTCGCAGGGCAACAAAAAGTATCCCGGCGTCGGCCTGTCAATCGGCCTGTCCCGTCTGGTCTCCTACATGCTGCATGCCGCCGGTGCGCACGCCAACCGGGTTTCCCCGGCAAGCGTGCTCGTGGCCGTGTGGAACGAAGCCGACCGTTCCGCTTCCAACGTAATCGCCAACCAGCTTCGCGCACGCGGCATCGCGGCCGATGTGGCCCCGACTGCGGCCAAGCTCGGCAAGCAGATCAAATACGCGGACAAGCTGGGCGTCCCGTACGTGTGGTTCCCCTCCGATGCCGCCGAGGATGGTGTCGGCGACGAAGTCAAGAACATCATCACCGGTGACCAGCAGCCGGCTGATGCGAGGTCGTGGGAGCCGGATACTGTGTATGCCCGGCAAACCGTTACCGTCGAAGCCTGAACATCAAGGCATACGGTATTGTTTCGTTCATTGAACATAAGGAAACAAAGAATAGAGGAAGCATGAGCCAGACGGCTTATAGAACACATCATGCCACCGAGGTGACCGAGGAGCTCGTTGGCCAGAAGGTGACGCTCGCCGGTTGGGTGGATCGTCGTCGTGACCACGGCGGTGTGGCCTTCATCGATCTTCGCGACAACACCGGTCTGGTGCAGGTCGTGATCTACGACGAGGAAATGGCGCGTCCGTTGCGCTCCGAGTTCGTGATCCGGGTCATCGGCGAGGTGCGTCTGCGTCCGGATGGCAACGAGAACGATCATCTGGCCACCGGCAAGATCGAGGTCGTTGCCGAAACCATCGAGGTGCTCGCCAAGTCCGACGCTTTGCCGTTCCAGGTCTCCACGGCTCTTGAAAACGAGTCTGAAAACAAGCTGCCGGGCGAGGATGTGCGTCTGAAGTACCGTTACCTCGATCTGCGTCGTCCATCCATGCAGCACAATCTGAAACTGCGCTCCCAGATGTCGAAGGCCGCACGTCACGCCCTCGAGGAGATGGGCTTCGAAGAGGTCGAGACTCCGACCATGATCAAGTCCACGCCGGAAGGCGCTCGCGACTTCGTGGTGCCGGCCCGTCTCGTGCCGGGTTCCTGGTATGCTCTGCCGCAGTCTCCGCAGTTGCTGAAGCAGCTGCTCATGGTCTCCGGTGTGGAGCGCTACTATCAGTTGGCCCGTTGCTACCGCGATGAGGATTTCCGTGCCGACCGCCAGCCGGAATTCACCCAGCTCGACATGGAGATGGCCTTCGTGGATCAGGAGGATGTGATGGCCATGGCCGAGAAGGTCATCGCCGCCATCTGGAAGTCCGCGGGTTACGAGATTCAGCTGCCGATTCAGCGCATCACCTGGCAGGAAGCCATGGATAAATATGGCTCCGACAAGCCGGATCTGCGCTTTGGCAACCCGCTGGTCGAGCTGACCGACTATTTCAAGAACACCCCGTTCCGCGTGTTCCAGGCACCGTACGTCGGTGCCGTGCTCTTCAAGGGTGGCGCTGCCACGCCTCGCCGTCAGTTCGACGCATGGCAGGATTGGGCCAAGCAGCGTGGCGCCAAGGGTCTCGCCTATGTGGTCTTTGCCGAGAACGGTGAGCTTAAGGGCCCCGTTGCCAAGAATCTGTCCGAAGAGGAGCGCAATGGTCTGAAGGAAGCCATTGGCGCCGAAGACGGAGACGCAGTGTTCTTCGCCGCCGGCCGTCGCACTTCCGCGCAGGAACTGCTGGGCGCCGTGCGTGTGGAGCTGGCCGATCGCGCCGGCTTGCTCAAGCCCGACGATTTCGCCTTCACCTGGGTCGTGGACTTCCCGTTGTTCAAGACGACCGATGATCCGGATGACGATGATGTGGCAGTCGGTCACTCCAAGTGGACCTCCATGCATCATCCGTTCACCATGCCGTCGAAGGATTGGATCGACACCTTCGACAAGGATCCGGAACATGCCATGTCCGACTCCTACGACATCGTCTGCAACGGCAACGAAATGGGCGGCGGCTCCGTGCGTATCCACCGCGACGACATTCAGGACCGTGTGTTGGACGTGCTGGGCATTACTCCGGAAGAGGCCGCCGACAAGTTCGGCTTCCTGCTTGAGGCTTTCAAGTACGGTGCTCCGCCGCATGCCGGCATCGCCCTCGGCTGGGACCGTACCGCCGCCATTCTGGCAGGTGCCGATTCCATCCGTGACGTCATCGCCTTCCCGAAGGCCGGCGGCGGTCGTGATCCGCTGACCGGTGCTCCGGCTCCGATCTCCGATGAACAGCGCGCCGAAACCGGTGTCGACTATGATCCGGATGAGGACGAGGACTGACACCTCTTCTTGCGGTAGGACGAGGGCTGTTCGTGCATGACACCATGCGCGAACAGCCCTCGTTCATGGTTGGAGCACCTGTTTTCGTATGCGTTCGCTACAGTGAGAAAGAAGGGGAACGCTAACTATTACCAAGAAAGAGTTATTTTCACAGGATGATTTCCGATATAGAAACGCTATTTCGTAGTGCATGGGTTCGCCTGTGCACGTTGTTGATGGTCGTTGCGGTTGCGGTTCTGGGCCTTGCGGCCGCTGCTCCCGTCGCCCATGCCGCTGAAGTCGGCGACCCGGCGGCAACCAAGGGCAAGACCTACAAGATCGGTACCGACACCACGTTCGCTCCTTTCGAATATCAGGAGAAGGGCAAGATGGTCGGCATCGACATGGAGCTGATCCAATCCATCGCCAAGAAGGAAGGCTTCAAAATTGAGATTCAGGCCTCCGGTTTCAATGCCGCATTGCAGGCGTTGAGTTCGAATCAGGTGGACTTGGTCATCGCGGGCATGTCGATCACCGACGAGCGCAAGGCGACCTATGATTTCTCCGACCCGTACTTCCAGTCGGGCATTCAGATGGCCGTCGCCGCCGACAATGACGACATCAAAAGCTATAAGGACCTCGACGACAAGACCGTGGTGGCGAAAACCGGTTCCGAAGGCGAGGCCTATGCCAAGGAACATGCCAAGGAATACGGCTACACCGTCACATCCGTCGACCAATCCTCGACCATGTACGAGATGGTCAAGTCCAGCAACGCCGTCGCCGTATTCGACGATTACCCGGTGCTGGCCTATGGCGTATCCCAGCACAACGGTCTGAAGATCGTCACCCCGAAAGTGCCGCACGGCGAATACGGCATGGCCGTGAACAAAGGCAAGAACGCCGATCTGCTGGCAGCCATCGACGATGGTCTCGCCCAACTGATCTCCTCGGGCGAATACGAGACGATCATCGCGAAGTATCTCGGTGCCGAGGGCGCCAAGGCGCAGGTCAAGGCCATTTCCGGCATGGTCACCGACAACGATGCCACCGCAACCGCCAAAGCCAAGGTCGGGTTCCTGGGACTGGCCAAGCAGTCGCTGCCCGCGTTGATGATTGGCCTCAAGAACACGCTGTTCATCACTGTCATCTCATTCGCCATCGCCCTGCTTCTAGGTGTGGCCTTCGGCCTGATGCGAGTAGGGGAGAACAGGGTCGCCTCCGGCGTCTCCAAAGTGTATGTCGCCATCTTCCGTGGTACTCCGATTCTGGTGTGGGCGTTCTTCTTCTACTTCGGCGTGCCGCAGCTGATTGGGCACAGCGTGAACATCTGGATTGCCGGTGCGCTGACGCTGTCGCTCAACTCAGGCGCCTACCTGGCGGAAATCGTACGTGGTGCCATCCAAGCCGTCGATCCCGGCCAGATGGAAGGCGCTCGCTCACTCGGTCTCAATCGTCGTCAGTCCATGGCGCGCGTGATCCTGCCGCAAGCCAGCAAAATCGCCATGCCATCGGTCATCAACCAGCTGGTCATCATGATCAAGGATTCCTCACTGCTGCTGGCCATCGGCTTCGGCGAACTGCTCTACCAGGCCCAGCAGCTGTATGCGGCGAACTTCCGCGTCACCGAAACCCTGCTGTTGGTCGGCGTGATCTACTTCGTGGCCATCACCATGCTGACATGGCTGGCCAATATCGTCGATAGGAAGGTGAATCGATGAGCGAAAGCAACGTCAGGCATATGATGCTCGATGACGGCATGACCGGCGGAACCGGCACCGACGATGTGATGATCGATGTCACGGATCTCCGCAAGAGCTACGGCAATGTCGAAGTCATCAAAGGAGTGGATCTGACCGTGCACCGTGGTGAGGTGATCTGCATCATCGGTCCCTCCGGCGCAGGCAAGTCCACGTTGCTGCGCTGCCTTAACGGATTGGAACACGCCACTAGCGGCCGGATCGTGGTCAACGGGCATGACCTGAACGACCCGAAGGTGAACATCGACAAGGTGCGCGAACAGGTCGGCATGGTCTTCCAGCACTTCAATCTGTTCAACAACATGAGCGTGATCGACAACATCACGCTTGCGCCCAAGTTGGTGCACAAGGAGTCCGAGATCCAGGCACGTGAGCACGCCATGCGGCTGCTCGGAACCGTCGGACTGGCCGAAAAGGCCGACGCCATGCCACGTTCGCTTTCCGGCGGCCAGAAGCAACGCGTGGCCATCGCGCGTTCGCTGGCCATGCGCCCGAAGGTGATGCTGTTCGACGAGGCGACCTCCGCGCTCGATCCGGAAATGGTCGGCGATGTGCTCGAGGTCATGCGAGAGCTCGCCAAGGAGGGCATGACCATGGTGTTGGTCACCCATGAGATGGGCTTCGCCCGCGAGGTGGCCACGCGAGTCATCTTCACCGATGCCGGTGTGATCGAAGAGGAGGGGACTCCCGATCAGATCTTCAATCACCCGAAGAGCGAAAGGCTCAAGACCTTCCTTTCCAAGGTGCTGTAGCGGGTGGCGATCTGCACGTGGAAGTCAGGCGAACGCCCATGAGAATTCACCCTGCGTTCGCCTGTCTCACCCTTGGTCGTTGCTTTACGGCCATAGCCTTGCCGGTATGAACATCAGTGAGATCTGCCGGCGCTGCATCAAGGCGTTCACCAATAGGGTGCCGGCGAGGGTGACCTACGGGGTGGCGGCCGCTTTGGTCGTCGTGGCGGTACTCGTCATTGAATTGCCGCGGCTGTGGTGAGGTGACACCGTCTCACAATGCGAACTTCGTCTCATGAGGAAACAGGCAGGGAAACAAAGGCTCCCTATACTTGCCGGTTATGTCTGATATGAACGAAACCACAGCAAAGCGCCCGTTGGTGCCGGGCGCCGAAGTCAGCGATCGTCCACTCGTCGAACTGACCCATGTCGAGAAGCACTATGGTGACCTGCACGTCCTGAAGGACATCAATCTCACCGTCAAGAAGGGTGAGGTACTCGTCATCGTCGGTCCGTCCGGTTCCGGCAAGTCCACGATGTGCCGCACCATCAACCGTCTGGAGACCATCGATTCGGGCGATATCCGCATCGACGGCAAGCCGTTGCCGCAGGAAGGCAAGGAGCTTGCCAGCCTGCGTGCCGAGGTCGGCATGGTGTTCCAGTCGTTCAACCTGTTCGCCAACAAGACCATTCTCGAAAACGTGACGCTCGCGCCGATCAAGGTGCGCCACATGGACAAGAAGGCCGCCGAGGACCTCGCCATGGATCTGCTCGGTCGAGTCGGCGTGGCCTCACAGGCCTCCAAGATGCCGTCACAGCTGTCCGGCGGCCAGCAGCAGCGCGTGGCCATCGCCCGAGCGCTCGCCATGCAGCCGAAGGTGATGCTGTTCGACGAGCCGACCTCCGCGCTCGATCCGGAAATGGTCAATGAGGTGCTCGATGTCATGGTCGAACTCGCCCATGAAGGCATGACCATGCTGTGCGTGACCCATGAGATGGGCTTCGCGCGCAAGGTGGCCGACAAGGTCGTGTTCATGGCCGACGGCCAGATTCTCGAACAGAGCACGCCGGATGATTTCTTCGAAAATCCGAAGACCGATCGTGCCAAGGACTTCCTGTCGAAGATCCTCACCCACTGAGCGATTCGAACACGCAGAAGAGGGATTTTCCAATGACATCACTTTCAACCAGGGCGAAGCGTATGCTGCGCAGGGCCGTTGCGGCCCTCTGCGCATGCGCATGCGTGTTCGCCGTCTCCGCGTGCGGCGCGGATGATGCGGATGGCAAGATCCGCATCGGCATTAAATTCGACCAGCCCGGTCTGGGCTTCAAGAAGAACGGCACCTACGTCGGCTTCGACGTGGATGTGGCCAAGTACGTGGCCAAGAAGCTCGGTTATTCCGAGGATCAGATCGTATGGAAGGAGGCGCCCTCCAAGCAGCGTGAAGCCATGCTGCAGAACGGTGACGTCGATTATATCGTCGCATCCTATTCCATCACAGACGAACGCAAGAAGGTCGTCGATTTCGCTGGACCGTATTTCGTGGCAGGCCAGGATTTGCTGGTACGCAAAGACGAGAAGGGCATCGACGGGCCCACGGACCTGAACGGCAAGCGGTTGTGCTCCATGACCGGCACCACGTCCGCGGTCAATGTCAAGGAGAAGTTCGCCAAGCAGACCCAGCTGATGGAACAGCCGGGCATGGCGGAATGCGCCACCGCGTTGCTTTCAGGCATCGTGGATGCTGCCACCACAGATGACATCATCCTCGCAGGCCTCGCCTCAGCCTCCCGCGGACGACTGCGCTTGGTGGGCAAGCCGTTCACCCAAGAGTATTACGGCATCGGCGTCAAGAAAGGCAACACCGAGCTGAAGAACAAGATCAACAGCGCCATCACCGATATGATTCAGGATGGCTCCTGGAAGCGTGCCATCGCCGACAATACGAAGGGCGTGGATTACACCCCGAACGACAAGTACAATCCGCCTGTGCCGAATGGGAAGGGGAATTAAGTGATGGACGGTTTCCTCGCGCTATTCAGCCAATACAACATTCCCGGCGCTTTTCTGGTGAATATCGAGTTGACTTTGTGGTCGGCGCTGTTCTCTACGATTCTGGGCGTCATCCTTGTGATGATGCGCATCTCGCCGATCGCTTCGCTCCGTACCGTCGCCGGCGCCTATGTCGAACTGTTCAAGAATCTGCCGTTGACCATCATCATGGTGTTCATGGTGCTAGGCGCGTACGCCCAGCTGAAATTCAGCTTCTCCGATACCTTCGCCACGAACTTCTTCTGGCTGGCGGTCACGGGTCTGAGCCTGTATACCGCGGCCTTCGTATGCGAATCGTTGCGCTCGGGCATCAACACCGTGCCGCTCGGCCAGGCCGAAGCGTCGCGTGCGCTGGGCCTGAGCTTCATGCAGTCAGCCACGCAGATCATCCTCCCGCAGGCCTTCCGTGGCTCCGTGGCGCCTCTGGGCAACACGCTGATCGCATTGCTGAAGAACTCCACCGTCGCGGCGGCCGCGTCAGTGGCTACCGAAACCTCGACGATGATGAGTGAGATGATTGAATATCATGCCGACCAAATCGTGCCGATCTTCCTGATCTTCGCCTTCGGCTACGTGATTCTGATCATTCCGATTGGCATGCTGACGACGTATCTATCCAACAAGCTCGCGGTGAGGAGGTGACGCACCATGGCAAGCAATGAAAGCGCCGTACTGTTCGACCAGCCGGGCCCGAAGGGCCGCAAGACCATCCGTATCGTCAATTGGATCGCAGGCATCGTCTTCGCAATCGTGCTCGTGCTGATGCTGATGCGTCTGCACAACCCGCCGGACGGCGAGAACCAGCTGAGCTGGGAATTGTGGAAGCCAGCCCTCGACAGTGAGGCATGGACCGATTTCTACCTGCCGGGTCTGTGGGCCACGGTTCGCGCCACCATACTCGCGGTGATCGGGGCCGTGGCGTTCGGTCTGGTCTTCGGCATCGGCCGACTGCTGCCAAGCCTGATCATTCGCACCGTTTCCGGCGCCATCGTGGAATTCGCCCGAGCCGTGCCGGTGCTGTTGCTCATGATCTTCTTCTGGCGTTGGTTTGCCTTCGCGGGCCTGCCAAGCCCGGCTTACTGGGCCGTGGTACTCGCATTGGTGATCTATAACGGCTCCGTGGTCGCCGAGCTGGTTCGCTCCGGTGTGGGTAACCTGCCGAACGGCCAGAGGGAGGCATCCCTCGCCCTCGGTCTGACCCGTACGCAGTCACTCATGCAGATCGAAGTGCCGCAGGCCATCTACGCCATGCTGCCGGCCGCCGTGATCCAGCTGGTCGTGGTGCTGAAGGACACCGCCCTCGGCTCGATTATCATGTACACCGACCTGTTGCAGGAGTCCCGCCGACTCGGCTCGATGTACTTCAACATCCTGCAGACCCTCGTGGTGGCCGCAGTCGTGTACTTCATCGCATGTTGGCTGCTGAGCCGGTTGGCCGAATGGCTGCCGGAACGCATGCAGAGGCACACTGCCGCCCCCGCCGAACCCGAGCCGGTCGCCCCGATCGCCATCATGGATCCGTCTAACGTGAACCAGATCGCCGTGGCCAAGGAAGGCGTGCCGCTGGGCGGTGCGCAACGCCAGTACCATGTGCACCATCGTGGTACGAACGCGTCGATTCGCCACTGGCGTCAGACGCGGTACGACCAAGGCTACGATGAGACGCATCCGGAAAGCCAGATCAAGTTCGGCAAGAACGGCAAACCGCTTCGCGAGAACCCGTTCGGTGATCTTCTGAAGGAAGCCAAGCCGAAGGAAGACAAGCCGAAGGGCAGCAAGTAACACACCATGACCGATTCTTTGGGGGTATCCCCGAGAATCGGTCATTTGCGTCTACCATGGGAACCGTCAATCGTCAGGCAGGGAGGCTTGGGATGGCGGATAAGGATTCGAAGAAGGGTGAGGCAAAGAACCCCGCAATCGCGAAAACGCTCAACAAAGTGGAGGAACGACTCGACATGGGAGAACGTTCCGATTCGGTGGCGGAAGGCTTGGCGAACGTAGCCAAGGCGAGCGAATTGCTGAGTTCGGTGTGGACGTTGCCTCCCGGGCAGCTGTTGCGATTCCACCACGATACGAAGGTGGCCGAACTTGACGGCGATTCCACGCCGGGATTCGACGGCAACAAGGAGGATGCGGAACGGTTCATCGGCATCAGCTCCGCGGAAATCGCACGATACCAGCGATTGATGTATGCCAACGGCGTGAAGGGGTCACGTAGGCGCCTGCTCATCGTGTTGCAGGGCATGGATGCCTCGGGCAAGGGTGGCATCGTACGGCATGTGTTCAGCCAAGGCGATCCGATGGGCATGCACTATCACGGTTTCGGAGCTCCCAAAGGCGAGGAGCTCGATCACGACTATCTGTGGCGTATCAAACGTGAGTTGCCCAAGAACGGCTGGATCGCCATCTTCGACCGATCCCAGTATGAGGATGTCGTCATGCCGCATGTCCACCGCACCTATCCGGAAGAGGTATGGCGGCCCCGATACGACGAAATCAACCGTTTCGAATCGCAGTTGGTATCCGACGGCTGCGCCATTATCAAAATCTTCCTCGTGGTCAGCAAAGAGGAGCAGAAAAGGCATTTCCTGAGCCGACTGGACGATCCGACCAAATATTGGAAATTCGATCCCAGTGATCTTGAGGCGCGTGAACGCTGGGACGACTATATGGATGCCTGGCAGGAGGTATTCGTGAAAACCAGTACCGAGCAGGCGCCATGGTATCTGGTACCTGCCGATAACCGCTGGTATTCCAGGGCGGTGGTCTCCGAACTGTTGCGCAATACGCTCAAGAACATGAATATGATCTGGCCGCCGCTCGAAGTCGACGCCGACGAAATGCGACGTCGACTCAACGACATGTGACGGCGTGACGGTCAGTTGGTGACGGAATAGTCGAAGAATACGACCTCGCCGCTGGATTGCGTGGCATCCAAGTCGACCACGCCGGTGATGGCCCAATCATGGTCGCCGTCGGAATCGTCGATGATCTGGCGTACTTTCCAGCTGTGTTCGTCTTTCTCCTTGCTTTCGTCAAGGATGAACAGTTCGCCGCTGCGCGCCTTCGCATCGGTGTTCACATACTCGTGTTCGTCGTAGAAGTCGTCAAGCACGTCCTCCCACTCGTGCACGCCATAACCCCAGTCCTTGTCGAGAGCTCCCAACTCTTCGGGTCTGTCGAGATCCATGAGTTGCACTCGGCGGAACATGGCGTTGCGTATGAGCACGGTAAGGCCACGACGATCCTCAACCACGGCGTTCCTCGTGCCGGGAGCCGCCAGATTCGCGGCGGCTTCGGCGGCTTCGGCATCGGCCCCGGCATTCTCCCACTCGTCAACCAGACTCGAATCGATGGAACGTACCACCACACGCAACCATGAGATGATGTCATGCAATTGCTCATCACGTTTCTCGGCCGGTACGGTACGGGCCAATGCACGGTAGGCGTCGGACAGGTAACGCAGCAGCGTGCCCTCGGAACGGGCGATGGCATAGCGGGCGATGTAGCCGGTGAAATCGGAAGCCGTCTCGACCATGTCTCGCACCACTGACTTCGGGCTCAGCCAATAATCGTTCGCCCAAGGCACATCATGGCGATATTCGTCGAATGCGGCCTGCAGCATGTCCTCCAACGGCTTGGGATAGGTGATTTCCTGCAAGCGGTCCATGCGTTCGTCATAGTCGAGGCCGTCCTCCTTCATGCGGATCATCGCCTCATCGCGCGCCTGGCGTTCCTGCGCGCGCAACACCTGCTTGGGATCCTCCAACGTGGCTTCCACCATGGAGATCACATCCAGCGCATACGTTTCCGACTCCGGATCGAGCAGCTCCAAGGCTGCCAGCAGGAACGGGCTCAGCGGTTGATCGAGTGCGAAATCGTCAGGCACGTCGACGGTCATGAAATAGTTCTTACCACCGTCGTCACGGTCTTCGGTCTCGATCACGTTCGTGTCGAACAGTGTCTGGAAGATCTCGTCGGCACGCGCATGCAGACGTTCCTTCTGCTCCGGGCTCTGCGCGGAATCGTCGATAAGACAATCCACGCGGTAGCGTGCGTCGCCGCCCTGCTCCACTTCGTTCAGCACCATCGAATGCGTGATCTTCATATGCGGCACCAATGTTTCCGGTGCGGCGTCGATGAGTCTGTCGAATGTGCTCTCGTTCCATGTCACGAAACCTTCCGGTGCCTTTTTGCGCTTGACCTTCTTGAGTTTCTTCGGATCGTTGCCGGCCTTGGCGAGTGCCTTGGCGTTCTCGATTTCGAATTCGGGGCCTTCGGCGATGACCAGGCCTTCCGTGTCGAAACCCATACGGCCCGCACGACCTGCGATCTGGTGAAACTCGCGGGCGCGCAGCCTGCGCATCTTCGTGCCATCGAACTTGGTCAAAGCCGTCAACACCACGGAATGAATCGGCACATTGATGCCGACCCCCAACGTATCCGTGCCGCAGATCACCGGCAACAGCCCCTGCTGGGCGAGCTGTTCGACCAGACGGCGGTAGCGGGGGAGCATGCCGGCATGATGGATGCCGACGCCCGTACGCAGCAGGCGTTGCAGGATCTTGCCGAATGCGGTGGTGAACTTCGTGCCTTTGATGGCCTCGGCGATGGCGTTGCGTTGCTCCTTGCTGGACACGCCCGTGCTTGCCAGCGCATTGGCGGTCTCCAACGCCGCATCCTGAGAGAAATGCACGACGTAGATCGGCGTCTCGCCTTTGCCGAATGCCAGTTCCACCGTCTTTTCCAACGGGTCGAGCGTGTATTCGTAGGTCAATGGCACCGGGCGGGGCGCATCGGCGATGATATCGACATCCGTGTCGGTCATGCCTTCCAGCCTGTCGGCGATGGCATCGACGTTGCCGAGTGTCGCGCTCATCAGCAGAAACTGCGTATCCGGCAGGGTCAACAGCGGTACCTGCCAGGCCCAACCACGTTCGGGATCGCCATAGTAATGGAACTCGTCCATCGCCACGCATCCGACATCGGCATGCCGTCCCTCGCGCAATGCCTGATTGGCGAGAATCTCGGCGGTGCAGCAGATAATCGGCGCATCCGCATTGATGTGGGTGTCGCCGGTGATCATGCCGACATGCTCACGGCCGAACACCTCGACCAGATCGAAGAACTTCTCGGAGACCAGCGCCTTGATCGGAGCCGTGTAGTAGGAACGCCGTCCCGTGCACAGAGCCGCGAAATGCATGCCGAGAGCCACCAACGACTTGCCGGAACCGGTCGGGGTGTTGAGAATCACATGGTCGCCCGCCAGAAGATCCATGATCGCCTCTTCCTGATGCGGCCACGGTTCGACGCCCTTGACGTTCGCCACCCAATCGAAGAAACGTTCGTAGATCTCATCCGTATCGATGTTGCGTTCGCCCTCGTCCCAACGCGGCGCCAACGCGCCCAACGAGCCATAGTTCGTATCGTCTGCCATAGCTGCAAGTCTACCGACGGGTTACGAACGCGCGTGTCGAACGTGTGTTCGAATTTTGTGCCTCGTTGGAGTAGAGTTGGCTTCATGACTGAGGATTTGTTCGGTGCGATGGAGGCGCCGGAGGAGATGACGAGACCACTGGCCGTGCGCATGCGCCCGTCAACGGTTGATGAGGTCGTCGGGCAGGGGCGTGTGCTGGGAGAGGGTTCGCCGCTGCGCAGACTCGCGAATCCAGCTTCCAGGAAATCGCTTACCGCGCCGAGCTCCATCATCCTGTTCGGGCCTCCCGGGGTGGGCAAGACCACACTCGCCTACATCGTCGCCAAGCAGTCCGGTCGTGTATTCGAGGAGCTGTCAGCCGTGACTTCCGGTGTCAAAGACGTGCGGGACGTGCTCAAGCGTGCGCACGACCGACTGGTCGCCGAAGGCAGGGAGACGGTGCTGTTCATCGACGAAGTGCATCGTTTTTCTAAATCACAGCAGGATGCGCTGTTGCCCAGCGTGGAGAACCGCGACGTGACCTTCATCGCGGCGACCACCGAGAATCCGAGCTTCTCCGTCATCAAACCGCTGCTGAGCCGGTCGGTCGTCGTCAAACTCGAATCGCTGGAACCGGATGATCTGAGAACCCTCATCAACCGTGCCGTCGAAGACGAGCGAGGGCTGAACAACGAGGTGCGAATCCGCGATGACGCCGTGGATGAAATCATCCGCATGGCCAGTGGCGACGCACGCAAGACACTGACCATCCTCGAGGCGGCCGCGGGTGCGCTCACCGGGGACAAGGAGCGTAAGAAGGGCGCGAAACGACCTGTCATCACGCCTGACGTGGTATCGAAGGTCATGGATGTGGCCACCGTGCGTTATGACAAGGACGGCGACGACCATTACGATGTGATCTCAGCATTCATTAAATCCATGCGCGGCTCCGATCCGGACGCCACCATGCACTATCTGGCTCGTATGCTGCGTGCCGGAGAGGACCCGCGCTTCATCGCCCGCCGCATCATGATCGCAGCCTCGGAAGAGGTGGGCATGGCCGCCCCGCAGATTCTGCAGGTCACCGTGGCGGCCGCACAGGCCGTAGCCATGATCGGCATGCCGGAAGCGCGCATCATTCTGGCGGAGGCGGCGCTCGCCGTGGCGACCGCGCCGAAATCCAACGCCAGCTACAACGCCATCAATTCAGCGCTCGCCGACGTGGATGCGGGGCTGATCGGGCAGGTGCCACTGCACTTGCGCAATGCGCCGACGGCCCTGATGAAAAGCTGGGGCAACCACGAAGGGTACAGATACGCGCATGACTGGCCGGGTGCGGTGGCTCCGCAGCAGTACATGCCCGACGAATTGAAAGGCCGCGAATACTACCATCCGAACGACCGTGGCTACGAACATGAGGTTAAGCCGCGGCTGGAGAAAATCCGCCGGATTCTGCATGACGAGGATGAGACGCAGCAATAGGCGACCCAAGTGGGCCGGCGGTGAAAGCGTGTCGAAAACGGTCAGGGCCTCCGCTACACTGCTAGATGGCTTTCCGGCAACGGCCATCGCACTTGGTCGTAGGAAAAAGTGCGCAGACAGGGAAATATGGAAGCAGAGAACATCGTAAAGAGCAACGAATCATCAGGCAACGAAATAACACATAACACGACGGTCGCCAATCCCACCCCAGATGAACGTATCCCAAGCAAACTCATCGGAGCCATCGTGGCAGTAGGGTCGTTGGCGTTCATCGGCATTCTCACCGAGACGGTAATGACCGTGCTCTTCCCGCAACTCATGAGGGAATTCGACGTCGATACCGCCACCGTGCAATGGATCACCACCATCTACCTGCTGGTGGTGGCCTCCACCATGCCATTGTCTTCCTACCTCAACCGCAAGTTCAGGCACCGCACGCTATTTCTGGCCGCGGTGGCGCTCGCGGTGTTGGGATCGCTGATCATGATCTTCGGCCATGCGTTCCCGGTGATTCTCGTCGCACGTGTGGTCCAGGGCGTCGGATCGGGCGTGGCGACTCCGTTGATGATCAACATCATCCTCGAGCAGGCTCCGCGCACCAAGGTCGGACGTCTGATGGGCGTAGGATCGCTCGTCATCACCGTGGCCCCAGCCATCGGTCCCACCGTCGGCGGCGCCATTTCCAGCATCCTGCCATGGCGTGCGATTTTCGTCATCGTGATTCCGGTGATTCTGCTGATCTCGTTGCCGGTAGGCTTGCGGTGCATCGAACAGCATCGTCCGATCGAAGAGGCGCACCTGAATCCGCTGCAGTTCATGGCGATCGTATTGTCGCTATGCGGTCTGGTGATGTTCCTCAACCAGGCCGGTGTGGCCATCGGTGCCGCGGTCGGTGGCGGCAGTGCGCTGCCTTCGACCGCCATCGCGGTCATCAGCCTGATCGTCGGCCTGGGTTCGCTGGCGTTCTTCGGCTGGTCCTCGAGGCGTTCCTTCTCACCGCTCATACGTCTCGGTTGGTTACGCGATCCGATGGTGCTGTTGCATCTGATCGCCTACATGATCCTGCCGATCGTCGGCATCGGATTCGGCTATGTCATCACCAATCTGGCTCAGCTTTCGCTTGGTACGAACGCTTTCGTCGCCGGTGCGCTGGTGTTGCCGGGCGCACTGATCGGCGCCTTCTTCGCACCGGTAGGCGGCATGCTCTACGACCGATTCGGCGCGTTCCGTCCGATTCTCGGGGCCTTCTGCGCGGCCATCTGCGGTCCGGTTCTGCTGTTGGCATTCTCGATGCATCTGACTCCGGCGATGCTGGCGGGCTTCTATTTCATTTTCGGACTCGGCTATTCGCTGGGATTGTCGAACATCATGACCAACGCGTTGAACCATATCAACCCCGTATTCATGCCGGACGGCAACGCCGTGTTCAATACCGGACTGCAGTTCGGCGGTGCAGCCGGAACGGCGCTGTTTTCCACGATTCTCGCAGTGGCCCAGGCCGGAGCCGGCAAGGAGGGGAGCGACGCTTTCCGCCATGCCACGGCCGTAGGCGGAGGGTGGACCTTCGCCACGATGATCGCCATCGTCGCCATCGCCATCTGTTGCCTGATCGTGGCGTTCCGTATCGGTTCGAAGCGTCGATAACGTGCCATGGAAAACGCCTGTAGCGTAATGTGAAGTGGGCGCTTCGTAAGGGAATCGGGGCTTGCTAATCTGTCTCTACCGTCTAATCGAGAGGACAGGATATGAAACCCGGATACCCGCATAACGGCATCACCACGGCATTGTTCAAGCCAGTCGCGGCAGCGCTTTCCATCGTCGCGCTGCTGGCAGGTTGCGGTTCCGTGGAGGCGAAGGATTCCAAGACCGAGATCGCCAGCATCGATAAGGTGGTCAGCGTCAACATCACCGAGCCGTCCAACGGCCTACTCCCCAGCGATACCAGCGATATGTCCGGATGGAAGATCGTCAGTCAGCTATATGACGGGTTGGTCACTTTCGACGCATCGGGCAACGAAACGCTTGTCGAGGCCGAATCGATCACTCCGAACGATGACGCATCCGAATACACGATCGTCATCAAACCGGATCTGGCGTTCTCCAATGGCGAGAAGATCACTGCCAAGACCTATGCGCGGAGCTGGTCATTCGCGGCCAATGCGGCCAATGGGCAGGTGGGGGCCTCCATTTTCGAAGACATCCGGGGATATGACGAGTTGCAGGATGAGAAAGGCTCCAAGACCGCCCAACTATCCGGCCTCGACGTGGTGGATGACACCACATTGAAGGTTACGCTCAAAGCGCCCAACTCGGCGTTCCTGTACAAGATCGGAGACATCGCCTTCCTGCCGATGCCATCTGAAGTGATCGAGAATCCCAAGGAATATGGGCAAAAACCGATAGGCAACGGTCCATACAAGCTGAAGGCGTACAAGGGCGGCGAGGAAATCATCCTCGAACGTGACGCCTCCTATACCGGTCCACGCAAGACCAGCAATGCCGGTATCGACTTCAAGGTCTACCAGAGCCTCGACGCGGCCTACTCGGATCTGCTGGCCGGCAATCTCGATGTGCTTGACGCCATTCCGACTTCCGCGCTGAAAACCTATCGGAGCGAGACATCCATCACCGCGGTCAGCAAGCCAGGCCCGGCGTTCTCGGCCTTCACCATTGCCCAGAACCTCAAGCATTTTCAAGGCGAGGAAGGCAAATACCGCCGCCAGGCCATCGCACATGCCATCAACCGTGAGAATATCGCCAAGGCGATTTTCGGTGGCACCGTGACCCCGGCCACGGACTTCCTTGCGCCGGTGATCAAGGGGTATGACGCCAATCTCGACACCGATGGCGTGCTGGCATACGATGAGACGAAAGCCAAGGAGCTGTGGGCCAAGGCGGACGCCATCTCGCCATGGGACGGCACCTTCCGCATCGCCTACAGCGCCGACGGCACCGACAGGGAATGGGTGGAGGCCGCGGCCAACTCCATCCGCAACACGCTCGGCATCAACTCCGAAAGCTACCCATTCGCCACGTCCAAGGAATTGAAGAGCGCGATTCAGGAACGCACCGTCAACGCGGCGTTCAAGTCGGGCATGCAGTCCGACTACCCGCATCCGGAAGGCTACCTGGTGCAGGCGTACGATTCGTCGGCGGCTGACGGCAAAGGCCTGAACAACGGCGATTACAAAAGCGACCAGTTCGACGCACTGATCGACCAGGCCTCGGCCGAAACCGATCTGGACAAGGCGGTGAGCCTGTACCGACAAAGCGAACGCGTGCTTTTGGAAGACCTGCCGGTGATTCCACTGTGGTATACCAACGTCACCGCGGCGGCGGTCAAAGGCGTGCAGGTGGACTACAACTACATGGGAGTCCCGGAGTACAACACCATCGTCAAATAACACCTTCAGCAGCGTGACGGAGACTCCACCATAGGCGCAAATCACACACCCGTCGCTTCGAAGCGGTAGGCTGAAGAACTATAGAAAACACTGAAAAGGAGACAAGGTGAGCAACCTAAGTGCACCCCTGCCCGTTATGGCCGGCGAAGACATGCCGGCAGGGCCCACCGATCCGATTTTCAATCGTCTGCTGAAGGACCGCATCATCTGGATGGGTGAGGAAGTCAAGGACGATATGGCCAATCGCATCTGCGCACAGATGCTGATGCTGGCCGCAGAGGACCCGAAGAAGGACATCTGGCTGTATATCAACTCCCCGGGTGGTTCCATCACCGCAGGCATGGCCATCTACGACACCATGCAGCTCATTGAGCCCGATGTGGCGACCGTGGGCTTGGGCATGTGCGCGTCCATGGGGCAGTTCCTGCTGAGCTCCGGCACCAAGGGCAAGCGATTCCTGACGTCGCACGCCCGCGTGCTGATGCATCAGCCGTCCGGTGGCATCGGTGGCACCGCCACTGACGTGCGCATCAACGCCGAACTCATCATGGACATGAAGAAGACCATGAGCGAGCTGATCGCCGAGCAGACCGGCCACACCGTCGAGGAGATTTACCGCGACAACGAATACGACCACTGGTTCACCGCGCAGGAGGCGTTGGAGTACGGCTTCGTAGATAAGCTCGTTTCCACGCACGACACGATGAGCGCCACCAAGGGAGAGTGATTATGGCAAGCGAAGAAGCACAGTTCGTAGCCCGCGCCGAGCATCTTGCCGGCCCGACCGGCGTGGTTGGCTTTCAGACGCGCGTCGCACGCGAGGCCGCATTCGCCCCGCAAGACCGTTATGTGCTGCCACAGTTCGAAGAGAAGACTCCATACGGCTTCAAGAGGCAGGACCCGTACACCCGCCTGTTCGAAGATCGCATCATCTTCATGGGCGTGCAGGTGGATGACACCTCCGCCGACGACATCATGGCCCAGTTGCTGGTGTTGGAAAGCCAGGATCCGAATCGTGACGTGATGATGTACATCAACTCTCCGGGTGGTTCGATGACGGCCATGACCGCCATCTACGACACCATGCAGTACATCAAACCGGACGTGCAGACCGTGTGCCTGGGCCAGGCGGCCTCCGCGGCGGCCATCCTGCTGGCCGCCGGTACCAAGGGCAAGCGGCTGATGCTGCCGAACGCCCGCGTGCTCATCCATCAGCCGGCCATCGACCAAGGTTTCGGCAAGGCTACGGAAATCGAAATCCAAGCCAAGGAAATGCTACGCATGCGCGAATGGCTGGAAGACACGTTGGCCAAGCATACCGGGCAGGACGTGGAGAAGATCCGTAAGGATATCGAGGTTGACACCTTCCTGACCGCGGCCGAAGCCAAAGCATACGGCATCGTGGACGAAGTGCTCGAGCATCGTTCCTGACGGTTCGTATCGGTCCGAGCATATCTTCACAAATCAATGCCCCTGCACCCAACCGGCAGGGGTATTGTGTTTTCTCAACACAAGGATTTCGAAAAGGGGTGCGAATGGGACGTGTGGTCGACTACAACGACGCAGCGCCAAGATGCACGTTCTGCGGCAAGTCCGAGAATCAGGTACGCAAGCTGGTCACCGGTTCGGGTGCGGCCATCTGCGACGAATGCATCGAACTGTGCGTGGACATCATCTCCGAGGAACGTGTCAAAGACGCTCAGATCAATACGTTGCAGTTGCCCAAGCCGGCGCAGATCAGTGCCTACCTCGACGGTTATGTGGTAGGGCAGGAGGCGGCCAAACGCACGCTGTCGGTGGCCGTATACA
This sequence comes from Bifidobacterium sp. MSTE12, assembly GCF_000513015.1. Lineage (NCBI taxonomy): Bacteria > Bacillati > Actinomycetota > Actinomycetes > Bifidobacteriales > Bifidobacteriaceae > Bifidobacterium > Bifidobacterium sp. MSTE12. Next base: position 63,915 of record NZ_AZYA01000011.1, read on the forward strand.
ACCATTACAAGCGTGTCAACATGGAGATGCGCGAATCTGCCGAGTTGGCTGATTCCGCCACGCGGCGCAATCAGTCCGATCCTTTGGCTGACGTGCAGGTAGCCAAGTCGAACATCCTGCTGCTGGGACCGACCGGCGTGGGTAAAACCTATCTGGCGCAAACGCTGGCGAAAGTGATGAACGTACCGTTCGTCATCGCCGACGCCACCACGCTCACTGAAGCCGGCTATGTGGGAGACGACGTGGAGACGGTGTTGCAGCGCCTCATCCAGGCTGCGGACGGTGACGTGGCGCGTGCACAGCAAGGCATCGTCTATATCGACGAAATCGACAAGATCGCGCGCAAAAGCGGCGAGAACACCTCGATCACCCGCGACGTATCGGGTGAAGGCGTGCAGCAGGCGTTGCTCAAGATTCTGGAAGGCACCATGGCGTCGGTGCCGATGGAAGGCACACGCAAGCACCGCGAACAGGAAACCGTGCAGATCGACACCCGCGACATCCTGTTCATCTGCGGTGGCGCCTTCGTAGGGCTGGACGATATCGTGGCGCAGCGTCTTGGTGCCAGGGAAAGCGGTTTCGGTGCGGCTTGGCATGACCATGAGGTACCCAAACGTGAGTTGCTGGCGCAGGCCAGCGCCGACGATCTGGCCGATTTCGGTCTGCTTCCCGAATTCATCGGGCGTCTACCGGTGGTGAGCGTGCTGGAGGAGCTTACCGAAGACGACCTGGCCCGCATCCTCACCCAGCCCGAAAATGCGCTGGTCAAGCAATATCAGAAGCTGTTCGCCGTGGATGGTGTGAAGCTCACGTTCACCGAGGAAGCGGTGCGGCAGATCGCGGCCACGTCGATTCGTCGCGGCACCGGCGCCCGAGGACTGCGTTCCATCATCGAAAAGACCTTGGAAGGTACGATGTTCCAATTGCCTAGTCTGGACGATGTGTCGGAAGTGATCGTGGACGCCGCCTCGGTGCATGGCACCGGCACTCCGAAATTTCTGCGCACCCCGACTCAAGAGATTCCTCGGCGTAAAGCGGCCTGAACCCTGTGAATCGCAGCGACACGCCGAAATTTTGACTCAAGGGTGTTTGGGTGTATCTTATTCGAGTTGCCAAAAACAAGCAACGTTGCGCGAGTAGCCCAGCGGATTAGAGCAGCTGACTACGGATCAGCAGGTCGCAGGTTCGAATCCTGTCTCGCGCACCAGCCGCCGATCATCAGGCGGCGCAAACAAATGAGATGATGTTGCGCGAGTAGCCCAGCGGATTAGAGCAGCTGACTACGGATCAGCAGGTCGCAGGTTCGAATCCTGTCTCGCGCACAAGGACCTCCTTCGCGAATGCGTTGGAGGCTTTCTTTTTTCTCAGAGGTATGCTCACAGTCAACGCCAAGGGTGTTCGGTACACTGGTGTACGGCATTTTTACGTACGATTTGGCCATATTGAGAACGCAGACAAGGAGCATAATGACCGCAGAAAAGCAAGGACTTTGGGTGACCATACGGCGCATCGCCGCCTCCGACCGCATATCCGGCCTGATCATGCTCGGTTTCGCCCTTGCCGGTCTGCTGCTCGCCAACCTGCCATTCACGGCGCACGCCTTCGAACAACTTGAGGAATTCCGTATAGCGATTCCGCGCACCAACATCGACATGGGACTCGGACATTGGGTGCAGGATGGTTTGCTGACCGTATTCTTTCTGACGGTCGGTCTTGAGCTCAAACAAGAACTTACCACGGGATCGCTGTCCAATCCGAAGGCCGCGGCCGTGCCGATGCTGTGTGCGGTGGGAGGCATGCTCGTTCCGCCGGTACTGTTCATCGCGGTCATCGCGTTGTTCGCGCATTTCGGCCCTGGCGGAGCGGGGGAGCTGGTCATCGCTTCCGGCACCGATTTTTCCTTCGGTGAGATGTCTCATGGGTGGGCGGTGCCCACCGCCACCGACATCGCATTCTCGCTGGCCGTGCTTGCCCTGTTCGCCAAGGCGCTGCCAGGTTCCATCCGTGCATTCCTGATGACTCTCGCCACGGTGGACGATCTGTTGGCCATCATTCTGATCGCCGTGTTCTTCTCGTCGGTAAACGCTTGGTACTGGTTCATCGGCATCGCCGCATGCGCGGTCGCCTGGTATTTTCTGGTGCGTATGCAGAAGGTGCCGTGGCTTGCCGTGGCCATCGTAGGCATCCTTGCATGGGTCATGATGTTTGAAGCGGGCATTCACCCCACACTTGCCGGTGTGTTGGTGGGACTGCTCACCCCGGCCCGTGAACGATTTGGCGAGAAAAGCCCACGTGCGGAACGGTATGCGGATAAGCTGCAGCCGTTCTCCGCACTGTTGGCCTTGCCGATCTTCGCCCTATTCGCCACCGGCGTGCATTTCGAATCGTTGACTTGGGCGCTGTTCGTCTCACCGGTGGTAATCGCCGTGATAGTGGCTCTTGTGGTGGGCAAGCCCTTGGGCATTATGATCACCGCATGGCTGTCCACGCATCTGGCCGGCCTTAGGATGGCCAAAGGGCTTCGTGTGCGTGACATGTTTCCGGCGGCATGCGCGTGCGGCATCGGATTCACCGTATCGTTCCTCATCGCCTCATTGGCATATCAGGATGCCGAACTGTCGGCGGAAAGCCGTTTTGGCGTACTGATCGCCTCATTGATCGCGGCGGTGATCTCAGGCATTCTGTTGAGTCGTCAGTCCAAGCGCTTTGAGGCCGCACAACGGCAGTCTTCCGAAACGGACGACCGGTATGCCGATGACGGCACCGATGATGAGGTTGAAACCGTGCTCGAAGACGGCACCATTGCCGTCAGCCAGATGATTGGCACGCGGAACGAGACGAAGTGATACGCGGCGCCCGTTGCCGGGCGCCGACACGGTGTCATCGTTTGACGGCTACAAGAAGACCGGTGCCGGTAGGGGTGAGCGTGGTGACGAAACGTTCGTCGGATTCCACGGTTTCCAGCAGTGTACGCATGGCCACGGATTTGGCGTCCCTGTTGGCGGGATTCAGTACGCCACCCGCGGATTCGGCCGATTCGAAAGCCAGCATGTCGGTGAAGACGATGACACCATGGGATTTGAGCAGGCGGGGCGCCTGTTCAAAGGAAGCGTCATAGTTACCTGGATCGCCGGCAACGACAATCAGATCGTAGGTTTCGGCATTCAACCGCGGCAGAAACACTCCCGCCGGCGCGTTCACCGCACGAAGCGTGGTCTGAATCTCATCGGATAGGTGATTGAACAAAGTACGGATGAGCGCAATGCCTTGGGAGGAGGAATCGACGGCGGTCAGTTGGCCACCGTTTTCCAAACCGTTGACCAGCTGTAATGTCTCCACTACGGAACCGGTGCCGACGGCGATTACCGATGAGGCGCCAATCATATGCACCAGTACGCGCAACAGCTCGGCCTGAGCGGCGGACCCCTGCGCGATACCAGTCTCCTCGGCACGTGTGCGCACCGCATTCAGCTCGACGGACTGGCGTGAGAACGCATGATCCTCAACAAACTCCCAGGCTTTGGCGAGATTGGTGTACGACGTTCTATCCATGACTTTCAGCGTTCCTTGATTTGGGCGATCAGCTGCCAGATTTCCTCACCGACGTCAATGCCACGTGGGCATTCACGGCTACAGGCGCGCACCGACTGGCATGCTGCGATGCCGTCGGCCGAATCGATGGCATCCATACGCGCAGAGGCCTGTGTATCTCGTGAATCGTTGATGAAACGGGAGGCGGTGATGAGTGCGGCCGGACCGATGAAGGCTTCGCCGCCGGCATATACCGGGCAGCTACCCTCACAGGTACCACACGCAATGCAGTTGCTCAGCTGTTCGTATTTGGCGAGTTGTTCGGGGCGTTGCAGATATTCGAACGCATCGATCTTACCTTCGGCGGTGGTGGCCAGCTCACCGTTCGCCTGCAGATATGGCTTGAGCCTTCTGATCTGGTCAAGCATCTGATCGATGTCGGCGATCAGGTCGCGCTGTACCGGAAAGCCCGGCAATGGTGCCAACTCGATGACGCCGAGACTGCCGGAATCATCGGCGGCACCGTCTTCGACCGCCACGGCATCTCCCGTATGGCGGAAACCTTCGTCATCAACCATGGAGCTATTCGGCTGCTTGGCCCAGTCCTTGATGGTCGCAGTGCACAACAGGGTGGGGGTGCCGTTGATGGCCACGGCGTCGGATCCGCACATGCCATGGCCGCAGGAGTAGCGGAAGGCGAGCGTCGGGTCGATGGTGCGTTTGATGCTCAGCAGGCAATCAAGCACCGTATCTTCCGGGCGTGCATTCAACGTATAGTCCTGCACCCACTGTTTGCCGCGAGGACGGCGCCGCGACGATGCGCCCGAGTCGCCGAAGGGTGAGCTTTTCTTCGCGAACGGGCTGCCGCCACGACCGCGGTCGCGATCCGGGCGCGGAGCGAACCGATTCACGCGCAATGTCACCGTGCTCACGCCGTTTCCCATATCGCTCATGTACCCGCCTTTCCGATGAAAACCGTCAACCAGTTTGCCATATGCTGTGCCCAGAAACACTAATATTCACGGGTTTTTGGCGGCATGTCCACAATATGCACGGGCTGCCAGGAGACCTGACCGTCCGCATCGACCATGGAATGGGCGAGGAAATGCTCGTCGTCGCGTTCAGGGAAGTCGAGGCGCTTCAGGGAGCCTCGGGATTCATGGCGTGCATCGGAGGCCTTCAGTACGGCTTCGCCCAGCTCGATGAGATGACGCACCTCCCAGATGGCGGTAATCTCCTGATTGAAGGTCGGTGCATCGGAATGCGCGTGCAACCGTTCGGCCCGTGGCTCAAGCTCGTCATGCAGTACGGTGAGCGCCCGCTCAATGCCGTCCTCGTCGCAACGTACGGCGACGGCGCGCTCCATCACCGATCCCAGATCGGCCATCAGCTGATATGGATTGTCCCGGCCTGCTTCGTCATCTTCCGGTGCCGTCACCAGCAGATCCTTAATCTCGGCGGTACGTGCGGAGGCCGTTCGCTCCACGACGTCGACTCCGGCATCTTCCATCGGTTCCTCAGCCATCGGATCATTCACCGGATCATTGACGATGCGTGCCGCCATCGCCTGACCGGAACGGGTGCCGAACAGGCAGGCGTCCAGCAGGGAGTTACCTCCCAGTCGGTTCGCGCCATGCACGGATACGCAGGAACATTCGCCGGCGGCGAACAGTCCCGCGACCGTATGACGTTCGTCATCGTGCCAGCGGTAGACCTCGCCATCGGTACTTACGGGCATGCCGCCCATCGTGTAATGCGCGGTCGGCTTGACCGGTACGTAGTGCACGGTCGGATCGAGGTCGGCGTACTTCTCAATGGTCTCGACCACCTGAGGCAGTACCTCGTGCATGTGCCGGGCTTCGATGCCGGTCATATCGAGCCATACGCAATCCTTCGGGCCTTCCGGATCCTTCGGATCAGCGACTCCTCGCCCCGCGTCGATTTCGGCCATGATGGAGCGGCTTACCACATCGCGGGCGGCCAGATCGGCATGCCCTGGCGCGTAACGTTCCATGAAAGCCTCGCCATCGGCATTGCGCAGCACGCCGCCTTCGGCACGAGCCGCTTCGGACAGCAGAATGCCCGTATGCGCGAGCCCGGTCGGATGGAACTGCACGAATTCGGCGTCCTCAAGCTGCAGCCCGGCAGTCAACGCCAATGCCATGCCATCGCCTGTCAGATCCCAGGAATTCGAGGTGGTGTGGAACAACCGTCCCGCACCACCGGTGGCGATAAGCACATTGCGTGCATGAATGGCATGCGCCACACCCTTATGCGTGTCGAACGCCACCACGCCTTCGACCTTCGAACCGTCCTGTGAGACGACCAGGTCGGTCACATACCATTCCTCGGCGAATTCGATGCCTTCGGCCACGCACTGCTGCCACAGCGAGAACAGGATCTGGTGGCCGATGCGGTCGGCCGCATAGGCGGCACGACGGACGGGTGCCTTACCGAAATCCTTGGTATGGCCTCCGAAACGACGCTGGGCGATATGGCCGTCCTCGGTACGGGAGAATGCCACGCCGGCATGTTCGAGCGCGATGACGGTGGCGGGGGCCTCTTGGGCGAGCAGACTGGCGGCATCCTGATCCACCAGCCAATCGCCGCCCTTGACGGTGTCGAAATAATGCCAGTGCCAGTCATCTTTCTCGACATTGCCCAGGCTGGCGGCGATGCCGCCCTCGGCTGAACCGGTGTGCGAACGCAACGGCTGGAGTTTGGAAACCACTAGGATGTTCGGGTCGATGCCTCTGGCCTTCAGGTCGCGCATCTGTTCGCTGCGCAGCATTCCCAACGCCGCCGACAGGCCCGCCGCGCCGGCTCCTACGATTACCGCATCATACAGATCTTCAACATGCTTCGGACTCATACCAACGATTCTCGCACAAGGTACGACGAAACGGCAGAGCCCTCGTGTGGATCGCGACCTTACGCACCGCCGGATGCGATGGCGATCCGCCCCGCCTCCATGGTGATGATGCCGGAAAGCTCCAATGCGCCAAGCTCCTGCATGATCGCCGCGATGGAGTATTCGTCCGGATGCGATTCGTTCAGCATGTCGAGGATGCCGTCGGCCGACACGGTGCCGTAACGGCTGCGGCATACGCGAATGGCATGCAGGATGTCGTTGCCGGCCGTGTTCGTGCCATCGTCTTCCTTGCAGTGGTCCGGGTCGTCGGATGGCGGGAGGTCTTCGGTTTTCGACGATGCGGTGATATGCGGCCGATGTGCCTCATGGCACAGTTCGCCGATGTCGCTCAGCGAGCAGACGATTGACGCCTTGCCGTCCTGAATGAGCCGGTTGCATCCGGTGTTGTGGGGCATGGTGACGTCTCCGGGAACGGCGTAGAGTTCGCGATTGAGCTCGCCGGCCCATCCGGCGGTGTTCAGGGCTCCTGACCTGGCTCGTGCCTGCGCCACGATCACCGTTGACGACAATGCGGCGATGAGTCGGTTACGTAGGAGAAAACGTCGTGCCTCCGGAATGGTCGCAGGGCATAGTTCGGAAACCAAGGCGCCTTTGCCGTCGACGATGCGTTCGAACAGCCGCGCGTTGCTCTTCGGGCCGATGTGGTTGAGCCCTCCGGCGAAAACCGCCACGGTTCTGCCGCTGATGCCGGCACCGACCTCATCCATGGCGGCCAACGCTCCCCAGTGGGCGGCGGCATCCGTGCCCAATGCGCCACCGGACACGACCGTATGTCCGGCTCGGGCCGCTTGACGGGCGAGTTCGAACGCGCACTGGCGACCATAATCGCTGACACCCCGCGAGCCGACTATGCCCACCGGTTTGGGGCAGGAGACCAGTGCTTCAGGGTCGCCACGCCCCCATAGGCATAGTGGGGCGGCCCAGTCGGTACGCAACGACAGATCGGCGAGTTGGGATGGCCAATAGGGATGGTGAGGGGCGATGATCCACTGCGTGCCCGCGGCCGTGAACCAGCATTCCAGCTGCTGAGGGTCGTGTGAGGGCAGCGTGGCCAGACGCTGTTGCCATAACGCGAGCGAACCATGGAATGAGGACATGCCGCGAGCGTTGATGGTGCGTCCCCACCGGGTGATGCCGTTGATGAAGGCCGCGTCCAATGCTTTGCAGGCTGCGGTGACTACCCCTTCGTGTTTGCCGGGACCGCAGTCGGCGATCAGTTGCAGAGCGCTGGTGGCGCTGCCCGTACCCTTCAGCAGCGCATACATCATGGCGTCCGCACTGTCCAGGCAGTACGTCAGTACGGCCCTTGCCAAAGTCTCCTCGTCGACTGGATGGAGCGTCTCATTCATGACAACCTCGTTCGCATGGAGATTCCCTGCATCATTTCCGTGGGCCCGGGGGAGGATTTGCCGGCCAGATCGGCGAGTGTCCAGGCGAGGCGCATGGCCCGGTCCGCCCCGCGTAGGCTGAGCCGCTCGCTTGCCAGAGCTCGATTGACCAATGCGATGGCCTTATGTGAGGTATTGGCGCGCAACCACGTGCCGGTGGCTTGCGCGTTGCAGGACCATCCGTATTCGCGGAAGCGTTCCTGGGCCATCTGTCGGGCCACCATGACCCGCAGTCGGATTGTGTGGCTGGATTCGCCGGTCTGTCGGCTTCCCGAATCGATGCGGTCGACCGGCAGCACTTCGACTTGAATGTCGATACGGTCGAGAATCGGACCGGAAAGACGGCTAAAGTATTTGATGCGGTCCTTCTCTTTGCAGGCGCAACGTTCGCCATTGCCATAGGAAAAACCGCAGGGGCATGGGTTGGCGGCCATGATGAGCTGGAATCGGGCCGGGTAGTAGGTGGTGCCTTTCGAACGCGAGATCGCCACGTAGCCCGACTCCAACGGTTCGCGCAGCGTCTGCAATGCGCGTGCGGAAAATTCCGGGGCCTCATCCATGAACAGGATGCCACGATGCGCCCTGGTGATGGCACCTGGTTGGGCCAATCCCGTTCCTCCACCTACCAAGGATGCCATGGAAGCGGTATGGTGCGGCGCTTCGAATGGCGGAACATCAGTGATGCCATAGCTGGGCAGCGTGCCGCAGAGCGAACGGATCGAGGCGATCTCCAGTTGCTCCGTCTCATTCAACGGGCTCATGATGCCGGGCATGCGAGAGGCAAGCATGGTCTTGCCGGTGCCGGGAGGGCCGGTCATGAGCAGATGGTGGCCTCCGGCCGCCGCGACTTCCAAAGCCCATTTGGTCGATTCCTGGCCGACAACTTCGCACATGTCTCCGGGCGCAGAGCATTGGGTGACGTCCATACCGGTTCCGATATCGCGCTGGGTGTCCGGTATATGGTATGTGGCATGGCCTCCCATCAGTTCGATGAGTTCGCCCACATGGCGTACGCCGATCACGTCGATGTCGTCGATGAGCCGGGCCTCGTCGATGTTGGCGTGGGGTACGATGACCTGCCGTATGCCCTGTTCCCGCGCATGCAGCATGATCGGTAGCAGGCCGTTGACGGGAAGTACGGTGCCGTCGAGATTGACTTCGCCCAATACGATGGTGTCAGCCAAGCAATCATGCCCGATGGTGCCGGATGCACTGAGTACGCTTGCCGCGATGGCCAGATCATGCGAGGATCCTTTTTTCGGCATGGAGGCGGGGGAGAGATTTACCGTGACACGGGTTTCGGGCCATTTGAAGCCGCTGGCCTGACATGCTGACTTGACCCGTTCCCTCGCCTCGGAAAGTGAGGTGTCGGGCAGTCCGATGATGGAAAAATACGGTAGGCCGGGGGATATGAAGGCCTGAATCTGGATGATGAAGGCCTTCAGTCCGATCAGACCGACTGACAATGCGCTGCCGATGGCCATCAGAACGCTCCTTCGATATGATGCACCAGCGGTCTGCCTGCGCGTACGATGACGGTGATGACGTCGAAGCGCACCCCATTATGGGGAACGCGGTGACTGGGTTCCATCAGCCATTGCACCGCCGCATGTCGCAGGTTGATCTGCTTGGAAGCGGTGACCGCCTCCTGCGGGGTGCCATAGCGAAGGGTGCGTCTGGTCTTGACTTCGACGAACGTGATGCAACCCGCTTCGCTGCGGGCCACGATGTCGAGTTCGCCATAACGGCAATGCCAGTTACGGTCGAGAATGCGCCAGCCGCGGCACTGAAGCCATGCGGCAGCGTATTGTTCGCCGAGCGCGCCGATCTGGCGGGTGGATAGCGTGCCGTCGTGCAGCCGCTGTGCAAGAGAATCAAGGGGTTGCTCCGATGGCGGCGTCGCGACCGGAAGCTCGGGTGTGATGTTGCCGTTCATGATTCAAGTGGAACAGAGACGGATGTCCCGAGGCAAGGCCGAATGGCGAATGTGGATAAGTCGAACGTCTTCGGGCGTGTTGTGGATTGCCGGTGGATGGCGATCATCAATCCACAACAATCCACAACACGCCCGAACCATGAGGGAGCATCGCGGAAGGACTAACGGCGCACGAGTCCCGTCAGCTCTCCCAGATTCAATTCGAAGCTGACGCCACGTTCGTCGTGGTGCGGCTGATATTGTGTGCTTTCCATGGCGTGACGTACGAATTCGCCGGCGATATACGCGGATTCACCCAGAGACCTGCCGGCCATCACAGCCCCGCACAGGGCCGAGGCGAACGCATCACCGGTGCCATGCGTCATGAACGGAAGCTTGTCGTGTGCCAGTTCCTGCTTGCCCGAGGCTCCCGATATCGCGGACGCGACATAGTTGCGAATCTTGCCGTCGTTTCGATCGATTCCCTTGAGCACTACGTTTTTCGCGCCACGTAACAGCAGTGCGTCGATGATGTCGTTCACCTGGGCATCCGAAATGTTCTGTCCGGGATATGCGCGGTCCGTCAGCAGGGAGGCCTCGGTCAGATTCGGCATCAGCACATCCGCGCCGTCGACCAGCGAACCCATCGCCTCGCACAGTTCGGGCGTGTAGGTGGCATAGATCTGCCCGCCGTCGCCCATCACCGGGTCCACCAATCGCAAGGCGTGCGGATATTCGTCATACAGACGCCTGATGATCGCGACCTGATCCGCGGAACCGAGGAAGCCGGAGTAGACGCCGTCCAACTCGACGTTCTCCTTGCGCCATGCATCCAGATAGCCGTCCAGGATCTCGGTCGTATCGTGGAACGTGAAGACCGTATAGCGCGTATGCGCGGAAAACAACGCCGTCGGCACCGGGCACACGTCGCAACCGGCCGCCGACAGAATCGGAATGGCCGCCGTCAGCGAACATTTGCCATAGCCACACATGTCATGCACTGCGGCCACACGCGGAATGTACTGTGGGTCACGGTCGTACAGAATCTCGTCGCTCATATCGAAACCTCTTCCGTCGGTCATATCTGTTGAACGACTTTAGCCGGTGCGTTGACCTTGGGAGGAAACCGTTTTCGACGCCACGGATTCGATTCGCCCCGACATCGGCGTGTCGTCGGCCTGTGCAGAAGGTTTTCGAGGTGAACGGCAAGGTGGGAAGCCAATGATTCCAACGCTTTATAAAGGGGTATAGGTAAGCGCGATAACGTTCGGCTTGCGCCGGGCTTCACCCCCGGTTTATTGTCGCTAGCAACACCCGACCAACCGCCAAGCGCACGGCAGGGCGGAAGGTCGAATATCAGGCACGAATCCATCCGAAGGAGACCACCATGGCAAACGAGAACTACCGTTTTGAGACGTTGCAGCTGCATGTCGGACAGGAGCAGGCCGACCCGGCCACCGACTCCCGCGCGGTGCCGATCTACCAGACCACCAGCTACGTCTTCCATAACTTCGATCACGCCGAGGCCCGCTTCGGTCTGGCTGACCCGGGCAACATCTACGGCCGTCTGACCAACTCCACCCAGGGTGTGTTCGAGGATCGCATCGCCGCCCTCGAAGGCGGTACCGCCGGCCTGGCGGTCGCTTCCGGCGCCGCCGCCGTGGAGTATGCCGTGCGTAACATCACCCAGAGCGGCGACCACATCGTGGCGGCCAAGAACATCTATGGCGGCACCTTCAACCTGCTGCGTCACACCCTGCCGCGCGACGGCATCACCACCACCTTCGTCTCCGCCGAGAACCCGCAGGAGTTCGAGGATGCCATCCAGGAGAACACCAAGCTCGTCTATTTCGAGACCTTCGGCAACCCGAACGCCGACCTGCCGGACTTCGAAGCCATCACCGCCATCGCCCATAAGCACCATCTGCCGGTGATCGTCGACAACACCTTCGCCACGCCTTATCTGTTCCGTCCGCTGGAGCACGGCGCGGACGTCGTGGTGGAGTCGGCCACCAAGTTCATCGGCGGCCATGGCACCACCCTCGGCGGCGTCATCGTGGAAGGCGGCAACTTCAACTGGGCCGAGGTGCCGGGCAAGTTCCCGACTCTGACCGAGCCGGATCCGTCCTACCACGGCCTGAACTTCTACGAGGCTCTCGGCGGTGCGGCGTTCGTGACCCGTGTGCGTGCCATTCTGCTGCGTGACACCGGTGCCACCCTGTCCCCGTTCGCGGCCTTCCTGCTGCTGCAGGGCACTGAGACCCTGTCCCTGCGCGTCGAGCGCCATGTCGAGAACGCCCTGAAGGTCATCGACTACCTGAAGACCGTTCCGGAGGTCGAATCCATCTCCCATCCGTCCATCGAAGGCCGCAAGGATAACGATCTGTACAAGCGGTACTTCCCGAACGGCGGCGGCTCCATCTTCACCTTCGACATCAAGGGCGGCAAGGATGCGGCACGCGTGTTCATCGACAACCTGCACCTGTTCAGCCTGCTGGCCAACGTGGCCGACGCCAAGAGCCTGGTGATCCATCCGGCCTCCACCACGCACTCCCAGGAGACCCTTGAGGAGCTCGAGGACCAGGGCATTCACCAGGGCACCATCCGCCTGTCCATCGGCATCGAGAACATCGACGACATTCTCGATGATCTGAAGGGCGGCTTCGAGGCCCTGCGTGCCTCCGGCCTGGCCGAGTGACCGACCTGCGGGACCTAGCGAAGGGGTGGTTCCGCATGCGACCGTAAGGTCGTAGGATGGGGGTCCCGTGCTTCCTGCGAAGCGCGGGACCCTTCATGTTGCCCGTATGTCGTCGGTAAAACGGATGTGATGGTTTGTAGCATGGATGGTATATCATCTCGATTGTCACGAAAAACAATATCGATTTTTTATCTTTTGAATAAAAAAACTAGAATTCATTTCAAAATATATGATATTGATTGAGATATTGACGATTTGTTAAAGTGAGAAAGAAGGTATCCATGGCCACTGGAATCAAGAAGACGCTGCGGGCCAACATCATTCCGCTCATCGCCATCATGACGGCCGTTACCACCGTGCTGACCATGTTCGTGAAGATCCCGACCCCGACCCGTGGCTATCTGAACCTGTCCGACACCATGATCTTCTTCAGCGCCTATGCGTTCGGTCCATGGGTCGGCGGCATCGTCGGCGGTCTCGGTCCGGCGTTGTCCGATCTGATTTCCGGATATCCGCAATGGGCCATCTTCACGTTCGTCATCGATGGTCTGCAGGCGGTCATCGCAGGGTTGATCATCAGGGAGTTCAAGCCATTCAACATCATCGCCGGTTCCTTGGTGGCCGGAGTGTGGAAGGTGTTCGGCTACTTCATCGCAGGGGGCATCCTGTCCGGCTTCGGTCCGGCGCTTGGGGAGATTTTGGGAAACTCCTTCCAGATGGTGGTTGGCCTGATTGTGGGACTGGCGCTGTTTTCCGCCGTTCGCAAAGCGTATCCGCCGTTGGCGCGAATGGGCAATCTCGGCATCAAGACCAGTGAGTGAGTGATACATTATTCTGAGAAAGATGTCAGACCCGTGGGATTCACCGTTGAATGGGGGAGCCCACGGGTTTTGCTTGTCGGAATCTGAACGAAGCGTGTCAATAGGAGCATGGGGTGAGTGGCATGATCACGGTTCGCGACCTAGGGTGGAAGTATGCGCCGTTAACGGACGGGGGTAAGGCCGTCGAGAGTCTGAGGCATATCGACTTCGATGTTCCATCCGGCTCGTTCGTAGGCGTCATCGGCCCGACGGGAGCCGGAAAATCCACGTTGTGCATGGCGTTGGCCGGCATCATCCCCAATCTTGCCGATGGCACGATGAGCGGCACCGTCGTGGTCAACGGCATGAACACCGCCCGATACTCGGTCTCGCAGCTTTCCCAACACGTCGGATACGTGCAGCAGGATCCGGAATCCCAACTGTTCTGCGCCTCCGTAGAGGATGAGATCGCCTTCCCCTTGGAAAACCGAGGCATTGACCCCGAAACCATGGACCGTCGCATCGATGACATGCTTGAACTGGTCGGCATGACCGGTTACCGCAAGCGCGTGCCTATCAGCCTGTCGGGCGGGCAGATGCAGCGTGTGGCCATCGCCGCGGCTCTGGCGGCCGAACCCGACGTGCTGATTCTCGATGAACCGACCGCCGCGCTCGATCCGGAGGGCAAGCAGGAGGTGTTCGACGCGCTCGAGCGCATTCGCCGAACCCGTCAGCTGACCGTGGTCATGGCCGAACAGGATACCGAACATATCGCACGCTGGGCCGATCAGGTGCTGTTTCTGGTCAATGGCGAACTCGTGCGCAACGGCGACGCGCGCATGTTCACCCGTGAACGCGCCATGCTTGAATCCGCAGGCGTCGAAGTGGCGGCCGACCCATTGCCGAGAATCGTTGCGATGCCGGAAGCGGCCGCCGGCGAACCCGTCATCGCCATGGAGCATGTGACGCATCGTTATACGGAAGGAGGCAACGCTTCCGCAGCGCTTGACGACGTGAGCGTCCGCATCATGCCCGGCTCCTTCGTCGGACTCATCGGCCGAAACGGTTCCGGCAAGACCACGTTGGCCAAGCATCTCAACGGTCTGCTCAAACCTGACCGCGGCACCATCACGGTGGATGGGCTTGACGTGGCGAAGCACAGCGTAGGCGAAATGGCGGCACATGTCGGCTTCGTGTTCCAGAATCCCGACCACCAGATCTTCTGCTCCAGCACGCGCGAAGAGATCTCGTTCGGTCCTACGGCACTCGGATTGGACGGTGGAACCGTATTCAGGCGGGTGGATGAGATGATGACGCTGTTCGACCTGCACCGCTATGAGGAGGTGTCGCCGGCCACGCTTGGCTACGGTGAACGACGCGCGGTGGCATTGGCTTCCGTACTGGCCATGCGCACGCCGATTCTGGTGTTGGACGAGCCAACGGCAGGCCTCGATCACAGGCTTTCGCAGCGTTTCCTTGGCGCAATCAAACGGTTGAACGAGCAGGGCACCACCATAGTGATGATTAGCCACGATATGCGTGCCGTCTACCGATACTGCTCCCATGTGCTGCAGTTGCAGGATGGCCATGTCGTGCAGTTCGGTCCGATAGACAAAACCGGATCGGCGCAGCATCCGCAAGCCGACCAGCACGAACGGCATGAACCGATCACAAATACGCATGGACTCAGAAAGATCTCCAAACATCACAACAAGACAGGGAGGAAGCGCTGATGGACGCCGATCTGTATGTTCCCGGCGACGGTTGGCTGCATCGTGCCGACCCGCGCGTGAAATTCCTCATATCCGTAGCCATGCTGTTACTGTGCCTGGTCTGGCGCAACTGGATGTTCATCGCCGCGATTCTCGTCATCGAGCACATCATGCTCATCACCGACCATGTGCCTGCGGAACGTATCGCCTGGGTGTGGAAGATCCTTGCCCTAATCATCGTGCTCATCGTTGTGCTATGGCCGATTTTCGACACTTCCGGCACACATGTGCTGTGGCGCTGGGGGTGGTTGAGGCTCACCCAGGAGAACCTGCTCATGGCCGCGGTGATGGGCCTGCGCATCCCGGCACTCGGCTTCGCCTGCTTCATCACGCTGTTCACCACCGACCAGCCCAAATTCATCCGTGGGCTTGTCTCATTGGGAGTGCCATACAAGGCGGGCCTCACCCTTGCCACCGCGCTACGGTACATTCCGGTGTTTTTCTCCATCTTCCAGTCGGTCTCGGCCGCACAGCGCGCCCGAGGGCTCGACCTTAGCGGCAAGGTCACCGCGACCGGCAGGAAACGCAATGCGGTCGTACGCATCGTCGACCGCTTCACATCATATCTGCCGATCATCATCGCCGTACTCATCCGTGCCTACAAGATGAGCCAAAGCGTGGGCTGGGCCATGGAATCGCGCGGTCTCAACCTTACGGGAGTCAGGCGCACCTATCGTGTAAAACTGCATATGTGTGTGCAGGATTGGGTAATGTTGCTCATCACCGTGGCTGCGATCGTATGCAGTGTATGGTTAATGATATGGCTCTAATGGGGGTATGCGATGATGCAGGAAATCAACCGTATGGCAATCAGCGCCCGTGATCTCAAAGTGGTTTCGGCCCTGCAATGCAACGGACGCATGACCATGCAGGCGCTCGCCGACAAGGTGGGCATTTCCGTGTACGCGGCCACGGAAAGCTACCGGCGTTTGACCGAATCGAATATCATGACCATCGTTCCGGTGGCTAACCCGTTAAGTTTGGCCAACTACTGCCAGATATTGGTGGGGTTGCGCGTCAACGGTCATCGCGATGAGGCATTGGCCGCACTGAAATCGTTGCCGCAGGTCACCTACGTGGTCTGTGCGCTGGGCGATGCCGACATCATCGCCGAGGCGGTGGTGTATTCGGCCGAAGGCATGGACCGCTTCCTGAAGCATGAGCTGCGTTCCCTGCCGGGGTTGACGCGCATCCAGGTATTCTCCTGCGGACGACTGGTGCTTGACGACCATAATGTCAGTGTGGTCAACCGTCTTCTGGCGGCGCAGGGGGAGCGCGGTTTCATGACGAAACGCGAGGCGAGCGTCGGCACCGATATACCGGTGCATCGTCTGGATGCACGCTTCGTGCACACCTTCAATCAGTTGCAGAAGGATGGCAGGGCCAGCTATGCGGCGTTGGGGGAGAGCCTCGGCGTGACGCATACCGCCATTCGCGGGCGTATCAAGAAACTGGAGGATTCCGGGGTGATGCGCATCATGGCCACCGTCAGTCCCATGCGACTCGGCGGATTCCGCCAGGCGTTCCTCGGCATCGGCATCAAGCCCCCGTATCGTCTCGATGCCGAACAGCTGCTCGACATCGACGAGGTCACCTACGCGATGAGCGGAGTCGGACTGAACGGAGCCGACTATCTTATCGAGATCATCGCCGATGACGATGAGGATCTGTGGCGTGTGGTCGACGAATCCATCCGTTCCCTGCCGGGCGTCGAGCAGACCTGGTGGGCATCCACGGTCAGTGTGGAGAAGGAATCCTACTGGTTGGAGCCGCCGCGGGAGGGCGTGTTGCTGGATGACTGACCGTACCCCTAGAGGTCATCATACTCAAGGATGAGATGAAAAGTCAGACCGGCGCATGATGTCGGGAAACGTCATCGTTCCCTACCTTTGGAGATATGTCCGAGGAAAGGAACAATGACATGGATATCAGGGACGTACTGCAAACCAACGATACGGCCATCGAGGCCGTGGACCTCGTCAAGGATTACGGCCGTGGCGAAAACGTCGTGCATGCGCTGCGCGACGTGAACGTACGCTTCGAGCGTGGCAGGTTCACCGCGATCATGGGGCCGTCCGGCTCCGGCAAATCCACGTTGATGCATACGCTGGCGGGGTTGGATTCGGCCACCGGCGGCCACATCGTGTTCGATGGCGACGATCTGACGCGATTGAACGACAATCAGCTCACCCTGTTGCGTCGTCATAAGATCGGATTCATCTTCCAAAGCTTCAACCTGCTGCCGATGTTCACCGCGGAACAGAACATCCTCATGCCGCTTACCTTGGCCGGTGAGAAGCCGGACCGGCAATGGCTGGCCCTGCTGGTCGAGACACTCGGATTGAAGGAACGTCTGCATCACCGGCCGAACGAATTGTCGGGTGGTCAGCAGCAGCGCGTTGCCATCGCGCGCGCCCTGATCACCAAGCCGCAGCTGGTGTTCGCCGATGAGCCGACCGGCAATCTCGACTCCATATCCAGTGCTGAGGTATTGAGCTTCCTGAAACGTTCCGTCAACGAGCTCGGACAGACCATCATCATGGTTACGCATGACCCCGTCGCGGCCTCCTATGCCGACCGCGCCATCGTGTTCGCGGATGGTCGCATCGTGGCCGATGTCGACGATCCGACCGCCGACCAGATGAGTGATCTGCTGATGAAGGAACGAGAGCTTTCCACGCGGAACGCGTCCAATGCACGTCACGCCGGCTGACCGGCGCATTACAACGGTTCAAGAATCTGAAGAAGGAACGACGGCAACCATGTGGTCCATCACAATAAAACTCATGCGCAAGACCAGACGCATGCTCATCCCGGCCGGCATCGCCATCATGATCGGCACGGCGT
Source organism: Bifidobacterium sp. MSTE12 (assembly GCF_000513015.1). Classification (NCBI taxonomy): domain Bacteria; kingdom Bacillati; phylum Actinomycetota; class Actinomycetes; order Bifidobacteriales; family Bifidobacteriaceae; genus Bifidobacterium; species Bifidobacterium sp. MSTE12. The sequence continues at coordinate 81,798 of NZ_AZYA01000011.1, forward strand.
TCATCGCCAGCACTTTCCTGTTCGGCAACGCCATGAACGATTCGCTTTCCCGCCAGGCGACCTCCATGTTCGGCAAGGCGAACTATGCGATCAGCCCCTCCACCGATGGGTTGAGTGAGCAAGCACTGAATGACGTGTATTCTACGACCGTCGGTGACTTCCACCTCGACCGGATGAACGGCATCGAAGGCGTCGACGGCGTGCGGGTCGCCTTGGAAAGCGGCGTAACCGTCTCCAAAGCAGGCAACAATGTCAGCGGCGAGGCCATCTCCACCGCACGGAACGGCAAACTGCTGCCGGTCGACATCACCGAAGGCAGCCGGCCCATCGACAGCAACGAAGTCGCGTTGCCGAGCAACATCATCAAACAGCTGGGCGTGAACATCGGCGATACCGTGACACTGACCTCGCGTTACGCCACCGACGACGAGGGCGGCAAGGCCCAGGCCGAGAACGTGCGGGTGGTCGGCATCACCTCCGATCCCAATGGCGTCTACTCATATTATGGAGGCGCGATCGTGGCTTCCGACAACCTCATCGCACGGATGCAGGGAGTGAGCGACTTCAATTCCGCAGTGGCCACCATGGTCTACCTCGACCTCGCCAAGGACGGCAATACGGTATCCGCGAAAACCATCCACGAGGTGAACGGGCTTCTGCCGAAACATTTCAGTCTCATGTCGCGTCAGGAAGTCAGCAATGCCTACATAAAGAGCATCGGTGTGGGCGAAACCAGCATCGTCACCATCTTCCTGCTGTGCTTCGGCGTGCTGGCCATGCTCGTGGCGGCACTCGTCATCGCCAACACCTTCCAGGTACTCGTGGCCCAACGTCGCCGTACGCTTGCCCTGCTACGCACCATCGGCGCGAAGAAAGGGCAGCTGTATGCCTCCGTGCTGCTTGAATCCTGCCTGCTCGGCTTGATCGCATCCATGTTGGGCGTGGCGTTCGGGTGCGCGCTTATGGGAATCGTGTGCGCCAGCGGCGTCATGAAGCAGACCATGCATCTGATCTTCTCCTGGCAGGTGTTCGTGGTGCCGATCGCATTCGGCGCCATCATGACCGTGCTCGCCTCCTTGGGTTCCGCACGTTCCGCGACGTCGGTGACCCCTCTGGAGGCGTTACGTCCGCTCGAACTGACCGATGATCGTCGCTCCGGTCGTGCGCGCGCCATCTTCGGCATGTTGTTCGTCGTGGTTGGTATCGCGCTTGTGGCGTTCTCGATATGGCAGATGCAGACCACCGGCGATATCGATATGCTCAGCGGCAATCGGTTCGTCGTGATCCTGCTTGCCGCCATCGCCGGTGCCGGACTTGTGTTTCTGGGACTCGTGCTTACCGCCGTCTTCTGGCTGCCGATATTCATGAAAGGCGTCGGCGCGCTGGTAGCGCTGTCCGGTCCCTCCGCCAAGGTGGCCCATGCCAATATCCAGAAGAATCCGCGTCGCATCGCCGCTACCGGAGCCGCATTGCTCATCGGCGTGACGCTCGTCTCCACCATCGCCACCGGTGCCGCCAGCGCCAAGGAGACCATGAACGATGCGCTCGCCACCCGCTACAGCGTCGATGTCGTGGCTACGGGAAGTGACATCAGCCAGCAGATGGCCAGCGCCGTCAAGGCAGTCAAGGGCGTGACGGACGTCGTATATGCTCCATCCGCCAACGTACAGCTGAAAGGCTCCGATGGCAGTGTCTCCGCCAGTACGCTGCTTATCGGCGTGAAGAACATCGGCGAGTTGCAAAACGTGATTCGAGCGGATCTGGGCGACTCCACCATCGATGCCGGTACCGTGCTCATGCCGCAATACAATGCGCAAAGCGGCAAACGGATGACGTTCCGTCAGGGAACCGCCACCTTTGGCACTGCATGGGATGAGAACGGCGACACGAAACGCACGCTCGAACTCAAGGTCAAACAGGCCGACTACCGGCGCATCTCCAGCGGGTACGGTGCCGTGGGATTCGTGGATGGGAGCCATTTCACGAATGGCGATCTCGATACGAACTCGCACACATTGCTGGTAAAGATCAACGAAACCGGCACTACGCTCAGCGGTGTATTCGACAGCCTCCAATCCGCACTCTCGAAGAGCACCGACGCAACCGTATCCGGTCCGATCGCCGAACGTGCGCAGTGGGGGAAGACGATTGATTCCATGATGATGCTCATGGTGGGTCTGATCGCCGTGGCCGTGCTCATCGCACTGGTCGGCGTGGCCAACACGCTGTCGCTGTCCGTGATCGAACGCACCCGTGAATCCGCCACCCTGCGCGCCATCGGCATGACCCGAGGCCAGCTCAGGCGTTCACTGGGCGTGGAGGCGTTGCTCATCTCACTGGTGTCCGGCGTGGTCGGCGTGATACTCGGCACCCTGTTCGGCTGGCTCGGCTCGTATGTGGTGTTCAGCATGTACGGCACGGTGGCGTTCCCGTTCGAATGGACCGTCAACGGCATCGTGTTGGGTGTGGCCGCCGCTGCCTCGCTGCTTGCCAGCGTGTTTCCGGCGCGACGTGCGGTGAACGCCCCGCCGGTCGAAGCGCTTGCAGAGGCCTAGGATCCTCAATGAGCGGTTCTGGCCGTGAAACCGGTCCATAACCACGGAAACCGGCCTGTTTATGACGCAGATATGTCATAAACAGGCCGGTTTCCGTGGTTATGAATCGTTTTTTGCAGTGCCGATGAAACTGTCACACCAGATGGTTTTCGTAGGCGAAGACGACCGCCTGCACACGATCGCGGGCGTTGATCTTCGACAGGATATGCGCCACGTGCGTTTTCACCGTCGGCAGGCTGATGAACAACCGGTCGGCGATTTCCTGATTGGACAGACCGTGTGCGATTTCGATGAGGACCTCACGCTCACGATCGGTCAGTTCATCCAGTTCCGGGTCAGTATATGCCGGCCGTGATGGTGCAGTGTCCGCCGACGCGGGGATGGTGAGGGAGTCTTGATCGGTCAGCCCACCTTCCATCATTCTTTCAATCAGTCGTTTCGTTGCGGACGGTGCGATGATCGCATTGCCTTGGAATACGGTGCGAATCGAATTGAGCAACGTTTCCGGTTCAGTGTCCTTGAGCAGGAAACCGGATGCTCCGGCATTGATGGCGGCCATCACGTATTCGTCCAGATCGAACGTCGTCAAAATGATCACACGGGTCCGCCGCGGGCCGGTTTGCGCTCCGGTTGCGGCGAAACGATGTTGCAATGAACTGATCTGGCGTGTCGCTTCGATGCCGTCCATGCCGGGCATGCGCACATCCATCAGCACCACATCGGGATGCAGTGTTTCGGCCAAGGCCACCGCTTCCGCTCCGTCGCGAGCCTGACCGGCGACCATCATGTCGGGCTGCGAGCCGATTACCATGGCGAAACCGGCGCGTACCAGTTCCTGATCGTCGGCGATGATCACGCGAATTCTCTGCTCTTCACTCATGCCTTCCACCTTATCGGCAGCATTGCGCCGTCAGCGTTGGAACATACCCCGAAAAAACCCTGATTTCATCTGTTCGTCCAATGAGGCAGCGGGTTTGAGCCGCATCTCTTCGGACTTGCCGGCATGAGCCTCATCGCTGAATCCGGTCTCGCGCAGTACCCGCAGCAGTTGGCGCATATGGGCCAATGCTTCACGCCCCTGACTTCCGATGGCCGCGAACGCAGACGCGATCGATTCCGCCGAGGGCTCTTCACCGTGTGCCTTGGCTTCATCGAGCATGCGTAATCCGGAGATGGTCTGGTCGATGACGCTGTTAAGCGTGGCGGTGACCTCCGACTGAATGTTCGTGCTGATACGATCCCGTTCCAGATTCGCCGCAAGAATCTTCTGCTTGTCCTGTTCGGCGATCAATGCCTCCTCCCTTGCCTGCAGGACGAGTGCGTTCGAGCAGCTGGAACGGGTCCATCGAGCCATGGCGATGACGCCTCCGCATGTAGCCAGGACAGCCATGGTGTAGACCAGGCCGGTGAATATCGCCCCGGATGCGAGCCATGTGGTCCGTCTCGGCTCGTATGTGATGATGCCTTGTATCAGGAAAACCGATATGCTCGGGTAGTCAAGCAGCGACAGCATGACCTTCACGCCGACCAAGAGAGCATTGATGATGGAGACGAGTCCGGTCCAACGCCACGCTCTTTCCCTTCCGTACAGTACCGCCGCATGCAATGCGCTCATCGAGGCCACGATATTGGCAAGATCGATGGGTTCGAAAACGATCAGTTGCAACGTGGAGAGTATGGCTATGATCAGCGCGCAGCTTTCCGGGAATCTCCTTCGCATGCATAACGGCAGCAGTTCCATGACGATCAGCATGCGAAATGATAGCTGCTCCGGGCCCATGCCGTAGGAGAACAGGCTGATCGACGCCGAGCCGAACGTCATGATGAGCAGCGCCGTGACGATGGTGTCCACCAAGACGTAATGCCGTTGCGTCCATTGCGAAAGCCGCTCCACCCAATTGAACCGACGTCCGGAGATATCGATGGCCTGGGCGATCGGCTTGGACCGCAGACTGGCTCGTATCGTCTGCATCGTCGGCAAGGTCGGCAACTTCGGCGAGAGGATCGTTCTCGTCTCGCCGGATGTCCCGTATTCAGACAACCGCATGGCCGGAGCGTCGGCCGGCAGCCCGTCAATCGCCATCGACGCCGCATGGGCGTCTTTGCATGAGGAGTGCGAGGACATCGCACTGGCATTCGTGGCGAACGGCACCGTCGCGCATACGGCGAACCCGCCTCCTATCCTCGGGCCGAACGTCACCGATCCTCCCACGGCTTCGATGCGTTCGCGCATGCCCGTCAATCCGTAGCCGGGCGCATGCCCGTCCAATCCGGCCGAAGCGCCACGCCCGCTATCCGTGACGGTCACGGTCAATGTGCCGTCATCCCATGATTCCGTGACATGTACGGTCACCTTCGGTCCCGCATATTTGCGGATGTTCGTCAACGATTCCTGCATCACGTGGTAGATGGCCACGCTTGTCCGATCTCCCAGCATGTCGGGACGTGCATCTCCGATGATCTCCCGTGTGATGACGGTGTCGGGTGCCACGGTACGTGCCTGTGCGATCAATGCGTCGATATCGGCGTAGTCGGCATGGGGAGATCCGCCGAATACGCCAAGAAGTCTGGTCATGTCATGCAGCGCATGCTCGGATTCATGTCTGATCGTCTCCATGGTGGAACGTGCCACGACGGGATCGTTCGCGCCGGCGTACCGGCCACCGTCGGACTGCACGATGATGATCGACAACGTATGCGCCACCACGTCATGCATGTCCCGCGCGATGCGTGCACGCTCCGCCAGCGCCGCGATATTGCGCTCCTCGACCTCGCGCGCGGCAATCGCGTCATTGCGTTCCTGCATCATCCGTACCGTCATCAGACGGGCACGCTGCCAGTAGGCGAGGATGATCGTCGACGCCAAGCACAGCGCGATGGCGACGAACATCATGACCATGTACTGCAGTATCGTATCGGTGCAGTCGTTCGACAATCCCCGACCGGAATAGACGGTGTTGCAGGAGGAGAGACCATTCAGTACCGTTGCGTCGACGGCGGAGAACTGTCCGGTGCCCACGGCCAGGATCGGACCGACCGTCATCGCCCAGCCCATGATGATTGAGGCCAGGCCATCGACGGCGAATGCCAGCACGATGAACACCTTCGAATTATGCGGGTTGCCGTACAGAATCACCGAATACAGCATGAACGTCGCAAAAAAATCGGTGATCAGCATGCATGGGCCGAACAATAGATGCAGCAGCACCAGTACCACGAATGCCAAGGCGCTGATCTGAGGCCATCGCCGGCGCGTGATGAGCGGAACGAGCAACGCGATCGACCAGACCATCTGCACCTGCGCCGGATAGTTATACAGCAGTCCGGGATTGAACTCGATGTTGTTGCCAAGGCCAAACATGAATAGGGCGAGCAATGCGGTGATGATGCTGTCTGCGACGATCACATGGCCGCGAATCCACGAAAACAGGCGCTGCAGTCTAGTCATAGTGGTTCAAGCGTAACGCGCGGCTGGCCATTACGGTATCATGCGCAGGTATGAGACGGGCCTGCCGTGTATGGTGGAAGATCCAGCGACCCTTTCCGGCGAAAGGCAAGGGTGACGGCGACGTCGACGGGAGGAAATGAATGCAATCGAACCCACATGCCGTCCTTGTCGACGATGCGCCCGCCGTTCTGTTCGCTGCAGAAGGGATATCAGGAAAGGTGGATGCACGATGACGCTGCTGACCGAGTATTACGTGCCCGGATTGCATGTTGAGGACCATTCGATCAAAGTGCCGTTGGACTGGTCGGGTCATGAACCCGGCCACGGTTTCGATGGCCCGTCAATCAGTCTGTTCTACCGCGTCGTCACCGCTCCCGAACATGTACATGATGAGCTTCCGTTACTGATTTTCCTGCAAGGCGGCCCCGGCGGGTGCGGGCCACGTCCGCTCAACCCGCAGTCCGACGGCTGGATCGAGGAAGCCATCAGGCATTTCCGGGTGGTGCTGCCCGACCAACGCGGCACCGGGCGCTCATCCCGCATCGATACGCACATCATGAAGACCATGGATGGCGAAGCGGGAGCCGCATTCCTGAAGCATTTCCTCGCCGATTCGATCATTCGTGATTTCGAACACCTGCGCCGTACCGAATTCGGCGGCGCACGTTGGGCCACGCTGGGGCAGAGCTATGGCGGATTCCTGACGTTGACCTACCTGTCGCTGTTCCCGAAGGGTGTGATCGCCAGCTTTACCACCGGTGGCATTCCGCACGTACCCGCCGATGCCACCGACGTGTACCGCCACACCTTCCCACGTATGGCATCGAAGACGAAGCGGTTCTACGAGCGTTACCCAGTGGATGTGGAACGCGTTGCCGCGCTCGCCGACATTCTGGATTCACGGGAGGTCGTTTTGCCTAATGGCGATCCGCTGACCGTAGAACGTCTGCAATGCCTTGGCGCCGACTTCGGCATGAAGCCCAGTTTCGAGCGTGTGCATTGGATGCTTGATGAGGCATTCCTGGACGGTGACGGTTCCGTATCCGCCGGATCCGAAGTGTCGAATGAATTTCTGCATGGCGTCATGAACGCCACGTCATCCCGCCCTCTGTATTGGCCGTTGCAGGAGTTCATCTATGCCAACGGCGAGCTCGATGAGCCGATTCGATGGGCGGCGCAGCGCGTGCGTGACGAGCATCCGGAATTCAACACGGATGTGCGCCCGTTGAACTTCACCGGCGAATGCATGTTTCCGTGGATGTTCGAACGGGAGAATGCGCTTCGACCGTTCAAGCCGGCCATGGACGTGCTCATGGGGGACACGCATTTCGGGATGATCTATGATGCCGACCAGCTGGCCCGTAACGAGGTGCCGCTGCAGGCCGCCGTCTACTATGACGATATGTACGTCGATTCCGGACTGCAGCTGGACACGTTGTCTCGCGTGGCCCGTTCACATTACTGGACTACTAATGAATTCGAACATGACGGTGTGCATGGCTCCGTGGTGTTCGCGCACATCTTCAACGAGGCCCTGAACCGCGGTGACCTGCAGGAACTGTTCTAGACGAAGGAAAGAAGCAATGACCAATCCAACCATCGGATTCATCGGATACGGCAATATGGCCCAAGCCATCGCTTCGGGCATGGTCGACGCCGGCGTGGTGAACGGCGGTGACATCGTGGCCTGCGCCGCACATTATGACAAGCTCGAAAGGACTACTGCCAAGCTGGGTGCGCGGCCGTTGCACACCGCAGCGGAAGTGGCCGAAGCCGCCGACGTGATCGTCATCGCAATCAAACCGTACCAAATCGAAAGCGTCATCGGGCCGATAGCGAAGGAGCTGGCCGAACCGGGCAAGATCGTCGTGTCCATTGCGGCCGGCTGGGATCTGAACAAATTCCGTGAACTGTTCGGAACCGACTTCGTCGATGCACACGTCCAATGCACCATTCCGAATACGCCGATGGCCGTCGGCAAGGGCGTGCTCGTCACCGAAATCGCCAATACGCTCACCGAAGCGCAGACCGAGACCTTCGAACGGCTATTCGCGCCGATCAGTCTGATCGAGCACGTCGACAGCGCGCATATGGGCATCGCCATGTGCATTGCCGGCTGCGCTCCGGCTTTCACCGACATGTACATCGAAGCGCTCGGTGACGCCGGTGTGAAATATGGCCTGCAGCGCGCCACCGCATACCGGTTGGCCGCCAAGATGGTCGAAGGCGTCGGTGCGCTTTACCTGGCCAGTGAAACCCATCCGGGGGCCATGAAGGATGCCGTTTGCTCGCCGGGCGGCACCACCATCAAGGGTGTGGCGTCCCTCGAGGAAAGCGCCTTCAGAGGGGCGGTCATCAAGGCCGTCGACGCCATCGAAGCCTAGAGCTAAGCTAGGGAACCATGTCTCTTACTATCGGAATCGTCGGACTGCCGAATGTCGGCAAGTCCACCATGTTCAATGCACTGACCCGCAACAACGTGCTGGCCGAGAACTATCCGTTCGCCACCATCGAGCCGAACACCGGCATCGTGCCGTTGCCGGACGATCGTCTGCCGATCCTGGCCAAGCTCGTGCACACCGAGAAGATCGTGCCGGCCACCGTCACCTTCGTCGATATCGCAGGCATCGTCAAGGGTGCCTCCGAAGGCGAAGGGTTGGGTAACAAGTTCCTTGCCAACATTCGTGAGGCCGATGCGATCTGTGAGGTCGTGCGTGCTTTCGAGGATGATGACATCGTGCACGTCAACGGCAAGGTCGACCCAGCCGATGACATCGACACCATCAACACCGAATTGATCCTCGCCGATTTGCAGACCATCGAAAACGCATTGCCGAAACTCGAGAAGGATCTGCGAGGCAAGAAGATCGACCCGGCCTATATGGCGGCCGTCAAGGAGGCCAAGGCCATTCTCGAATCCGGTGAGACCATCGACAAGGCCGCTCGCGAGGGTCGCTTCGACAAGGACTCCGTCTACGATCTGCACCTGATGAGTGCCAAGCCGTTCATCTATGTGTTCAACGTGGACGATTCCGAACTGCAGAACAAGGAATTGCAGGACAAGCTCGCCGCCTCCGTGGCCCCGGCTCCGGCCATCTTCCTCAATGCGCAGTTCGAAGCCGATTTGACCGAGCTGGACGAGGAAGACGCCCGTGAGATGCTCGCCGATGCGGGGTTGGAGGAGTCCGGTCTCGACCAGCTGGCACGCGTGGGCTATGACACTCTCGGCCTGTCTACTTTCCTGACCGCAGGAGAAAAGGAAGTGCGCGCCTGGCAGATTCACAAAGGCTACACTGCACCGCAGGCCGCCGGCGTGATTCACACCGATTTCGAAACAGGCTTCATTAAGGCCGATATCGTTTCCTATGACGATTTCGTGGCTGCCGAAGGCTCCATGACGAAGATCAAGGAGGAAGGCAAGCTGCGACAGGAAGGCCGCGACTACGTGATGCAGGACGGCGATATCGTGGAATTCAAGTTCAACGTTAGCAAGCACTGATTCCAATCGCTCGAAAACGGCGTGATTGCAATGGTCTCAGACCTCGGGACCGTTGGAACCGCGCCGTTTTTGAATGCGCGTGGAATGGCGGTTTCCGCCACGTTTCGGGCGGCTGTTGCCAACGCAAGAGTACCTTTAGAGTACCCTTGCGGGGGGCATGCGACGATTGCCGTGACGATTTTCTTCTTGCTCATGCGCCGCCTGATTGTCGGAAGTGTTCGTAGGGGCATGAATGCGTGGCGTGAGGATGGCTGCGTTGTTGACGATCGGTCATCACAATGTTATATTGTTCTATATCAACTAGAATAATATGGGAAAGAGGGACGGATGTGATTATCACCGTAGATAAGGCCGATGCCCTTCCTCTATATGAGCAACTGCGTCGGCAGATCATTGCCGGCCTGGCACGTGGCGAGCTTGAACCGGGCGATATGCTGCCTTCGGTGCGTCGGCTGGCGAAAGATCTTGGCATCAATCTCCATACGGTGAACAAGGCTTATGCCATGCTGAGAGACGAAGGCCATATCGTGATGCGTCGAGGGTCCGGCGCCATGGTTGCGCCCCGCGACGTCGGTTCCCTGTCGCAGCAGCATGATCGTGAAATGCGCCGCATGCGCGACGATATCTACCGCATCGCCGTCGAATACAAGGCCCATGGCGGTTCGCTGGACGAATTCATGGCCGATGTGAAGCATAATGCTTCCGCCGTTTTTCAGGACGAAACCATCGACCGGTCCGGGGATCATGCCGACAATCAAGAAGCGGAGGAAGGGCTCCAATGACAAATTGGATGATGGTCGTAATAGTTGCGTTGGAAGGCGTCAGTGTGGCTCTCGCTCCTTGGGTGGTGCGTCGCACGGTGTGCTTCGGGGTGAGCGTACCGGTTTCGGCGCAACACGACCCTGGGATCAGACGTGCGAAAATCGGATATACCGTTTATGCCGGATCGGTAAGCGCGATGGCGGTAGCCGCAAGCGTCGCCTGCCTGGTGTTGTGGGGAGCCCTCGGTGGAACCATTGCGGTGACGACAATGTCGTTGCTGTTGATCGTGGCCTCATTCGCGCTGATTGTGAAGTATCGCAAGCGCACCATGCGAATCAAACATGAACGTGGCTGGAAGGCATCCACGTTCGAACGCGCCGCGTTCCTTGCCGAAAATGCCGGTCCGGAGCCGCTGGGGCTGCAATGGGAATTGCTGCACCTCGTGCCGGTCAGCATCATGACCGCCTCCGCGTTCATGCTGTATGACAGCATGCCCGACCGTCTGCCCATACACATGAACGCTGCAGGTCAGATCGATGATTGGCTGGATAAATCGTTGTGGGTGGTGCTTGGCATGCCCCTACTGATACAGCTCATCATGGCTGCGACGATGACCGCCGTTCATGCAATGATCATCCATTCGCCGCGGCAAATCGACCCGGAGCGTCCTTCCATTTCCGGCTATGCATATGGACGCTTCTCCCGCGCATGGAGCGTCTACGTGTTGATTGTCGGCTTGACGGCGAATCTCGGATTCGTCGGACTGATTCCCATGTATGCGAACTGGTGGGATATTCGCGCATGGGGCTCGGTGATGATGCTGATCGCATTGGCGATCATTGTTGCGGAGTTGGTTCTTGCCGTAGTCTTCGGTCAGTGCGGTTCTCGGACATGGCGATTGGATGGCGAGAACGACGACGGAAACAACATGGCCGATGACGATGACGACGAATGGGTGCTGGGCATGTTCTACTATTCGCCTGAAAATCCGGCCATCGTGGTGCCCAAGCGCATGGGGGTCGGATACACTTTCAACATGGCGCATCCCTTGGTCTGGCTGATATGCGCGGTGTTGGCGCTGTTGCTCATCGTCGGCCTCGCATTGCCCATTATCTCAGGTTGAATCAACGATGGATGTCCTACTGGAATGGCCTGATATGTCATAAGCCGACATGAACGAATTCAAATTCGCCGTGTCCGAAAGGTGATGTGACGCGATGGTGCTTTGCACCGTACTCATACTGTGCTGAGAGCAATAGGGCCCGATTCGAACGGTTGGTTTCGAATCGGGCCTTACAATAAGGGTGGCAAACGGCTATGAAACGAACGTGGGACTTCGGGGTGAATGCATGATGAATGAAGCGAAAGAGAGGCATTCGGGTTCGCGTTGGCTTGCTGTCGTGGCCATCATCGCGGTGCTGGGCGCGGCGGGTACGGTCGGAGCGTACGCCTATCACGCCAAACAGCGGGAGGTGTTGGCGGAATGCCGTCAGTCCGTGGCCGAATTCAGTTCCGCACGCAAGGCGATTCTCGACACTTCCGACAACGGCGGCGAACTGCAGAAGCTCGTCCGTAGCGTGCTCGGAGTCAACGACATCCTTGATGCGTTTGCTGATGCGGCCACCAGTGCGGAAGGTACCGTCGATACCGAGGGATGTTCCGCCAGTGCAACCATCACGCAGCTCAACCTGGTGTCAAAAACGCTGAACAGCGCCACGGAGTCGTTGAAGGACAGTCTTGCGAAGATCCAATCCAAGAACCGATCCTCCATGTCGAACGGTTCAGGTGACGCCTCCGACGATACGAGTTCAGGCGGCGATTCCTCAGCGAACTCCGGCGACAGCGGCAATGCAACCGATGATAAGACCCTGGGTAAAGCCAAGACGCAGCTGCAGGAATCCATCGACAAGGCCCAGAGGTTGCTCAAACGGTTGTCTGACGATTCCAATACGACATTGACGGGCAGGAAACTTCTCAACGCCCTATCGAAGGCCGTGGATGCCGGACAGAAACTCGTCGATGACGGCGGCGTCAAGGATTCCAAGTACTACAAGGCGGCCAAGGTCACCCTGGACGAGGCCATCACCATGGCCGACAACTGGGTTGACGGCCAAGCTTCCAAGGCCGAGTAACGGTCCGCGTGTCGCTTTTCAGCAGGGGCATACAGTGGCACGTGGAATATACGACGGAGAGGGAGAAAGCGTAGGTCGCCATGAGCGAAGTGAGCCACGGCGTAGAAAACGTGCAGGTTGCGCAACCACAGCAGGAAGGCATTGTCGTATCCAAGCCGGTCGCCCGTGTGATGATGTTGGTCAATGCCATTGTGTGGGGTACCGGCTACACCATGCTTAAGCATGCGCAGGATAATATGCCGACGCAATGGCTGATGTTCTTCCGCATGGGTGCCGCCACATTGCTCATGGCCATGGTGTTCTTTCCACGGTTGCGCAGAATCCGTCTGCGCCGTTACGTCATGCCCGGACTGGTGCTTGCCCTGACCTACTGGATGGGTTTTCTGTTCCAGCTCAAAGGCTTGGAAACCACGTCGCCTGGGCGCAACAGCTTCTTCACCGACACGTATTGCGTAATGGTGCCGTTCATCGTCTGGGCATTTACTCGGAGACGTCCCAACTGGCAGCATCTGGTCGCCGCGTTCGTATGCGCGTTCGGCATCGGTCTCGTGTCGCTCAGCGGCGGTGGCGGGGACGAGCTCATGCACATGAGTTTCGGTGACACCATGACCATCATCGGCGCGTTCTTCTTCGCCCTGAACTTGGTGCTGGTCGGATTCATGGGCAGGGGTTTCGATGCGATCGCATTGATGCTGATGGAATTCGTCTGGTGCACCGTGCTGTTCGGCGGCGGTGCCGTGCTGTTCGAAGGTGCTCCGTCCGTGGCGTGGGCGCGTTGGGATATCATACTGTGCATCGGGTATCTGGTGGTCGGCTCCACGGTGATCGCCCAGGTGTTCCAGACGATCGCCATACAGAATCTGCCCACTTCCGAAGCTTCCGTGATTCTGAGCACCGAGTGCATTTTCGCCATGCTCGTTTCCGTGCTCTTTGCCGGCGAGCGTCTCACCGTTCCGTCGGTATGCGGTTTCGCGCTGATTTTCGGTGCCATTCTGCTCTCGGAAGTTCAGTTGCCGGCTCGACGACGATAGTTTGTCCGTGGACACCGGAAGACTTGGAATCTCGTGAAAGAGTTTTGCGAGAAGTGGTGGAAGCGTATCGCCACCAAAGAAATGGTCTTCATCGGTATTGTGACGCTGCTTGCGTCGCTCATCGCCTCATGGTTGAAGCAGTTCCCGGGATTCAGCCTGTTCGGTGCGCTGATCATCGCGCTGCTGATCGGCATGATCGTGCAGTTTCCGATTCGTCAATGGTATGTAGGCCGATCCGCCGAACATAAGGCCGGTGTGAAGGATGCCGCCGGAGTGATCTCCAACAAGCTGCTACGGTTGGGCATCATTCTGCTTGGCTTCAAGCTCAACCTGACCGTGCTGTTCACGCAAGGTATCAAATGTCTGCCGATCGCCGCTGCAGTGGTGGCGCTTACCATCGTCGTATGCTATGGCATCGCCCGCAGGCTGGGCGTCGATCCGCAGCTGGCGATTCTTGTGGCGGGCGGCACCGGCATCTGCGGCGCTGCGGCCGTCATGGGTCTGTCCGGCTCCATCAAGGTGCCGCCGGAGCAGGAGGACGACAAGGCGAACAATGAGGTGATGGCCGTGGCCATCATCGCCATCATGGGCACCATTTTCGCATTGCTGGAAATCGCACTCGGCCCGTTGACCGGTCTTACCAAGACGCAGCTGGGCATCACCGCCGGCGCATCCCTGCACGAAATCGCGCACGCCGTCGCCGCGGGTGACGCATTCGGTGCGGTTGACATCGCCACCATCATGAAGCTTTCTCGCGTGCTCATGCTGGTGTTCGTGGCCATCATCATCGCCGTCTGGTGGGACAGGAACCATTCCGAAATGCCGGCCGACGGCAAACGTAAGGTTTCGTTCCCGTGGTTCATGCTTGGCTTCATCGGTGCCTCCGTCATCGGCACTTTCGTGCCGTTCATCGCCACGATCACTCCGCAGCTGGTGGATTTCGCCTATATCGTGCTCGGCATGGCCATGGCCGCGCTCGGCATCAACGTGAACTTCAAGGCCATCGCCAAAAAGGGACGGAAAGCGTTCCTCGCCAGTTTCCTCACTTCGATTCTGCTGATGTGCTTTGCGGCCGGTGTGGCGTTCGTTTTCTTCTAATGCAACGATAGAGCGGCAGCAGATATAGGAAGCATGCGAATGACAGGCTGGCGGTCGGGGCTCCGACCGAGGCAAGTGGCACGGCGCCGGCAATCGACCAGGGGATGAGCGGCGCCACCACTACGGCGGTGTCTTCCAGATTGATTGCATGCCGCTGCTCGTCCGGTTCGACTTCACGGCATAGCTGGTCGGTGAGCATGATCGACAACGTTTGATTGCATGCCACACAACTCGTCACGATGGATGTGATGAGCGTGGCGCAGAATCCTCCGACGCGGTTCGCAATGCGTCGGATCATGCGATGTGCGCCGCCCAGCAGGCCTGTTTCTTGAAAAATGCCGGAATATGATGACGAAATGCAGACGATCAACATCACCTTGATCATGGAGATGACGCCGCCGCCGTCGATCAGCGGCGCCACCTGTGCATTCGGACAATGGTAGCCGAGCATCAACGCCCGGCCTACGGAAAGCCAGTCCATATGCTGTACGAATAGGCATATCGGCAAGGCCGTGCAGATGCTGGCACCCATCGTGAGACGCACGTCCACGCGTGCGACCGCCAGAACGATCAGTACCACGGCCGGCAGCACGGTCACCCAATGCAGGTTGAACGCCTCGGCGAACAGGCCGGCCACGTCCATCGAGCCGACGGAAGGATGCGTACACAACGCCAGCGCCGCGTAGACGACGCAGGTCAGCGCGAACGGCACCGCGGCTGTACGCAGCATGAGCCGAATATTGTCGAAAATGTTCGTATGCGTCAGTGTCTTGACCAGTTGCGCACTGGTGGAGACAGGAGAGCAACGATCGCCGAAATACACGCCGGAAAGAATTGCACCGCCTAAGAACAGCGGCGAGACCTGCATGGATGTTCCGAGCGTCATGGTGATCACGCCCATGGTCGCGGCCGAAGCGAATGATGAGCCGGTCAAAAGCGACATCAGGCAATTGAGCAGGAATGCCAGCAGGATCACCACATGCGGGCGTATCAGGGTCGTCGTGTTCGCCACGATGAACGGCACGGTACCGGCCGCGCGCCATAACGTGGTCAACAGTCCTATTAGCACGAACGTGACCACCACGATGCTCGCCGCCTTCATGGTGGTGAAGCCCTTGCGAAGCATGGGCTTCCAAGCGTGCCCGGTCAGGCGTCCATGAATGAGAAAGACGAGTACGCCGACAGCCAATGCCGGGACTATGGAAATACCGGCTGCGATACATGCGACAAGCGCCGTGCAAAACAGCGCCATGGTGACGATCTCGGCCATGAATCTCCTTTTCCCGGCCTATGGCTGGCGTTGCGCCGGAATCGGGTGTCTGAAGCCCATCCGGTGCATTGGTTTGAACGAAACCTTTGCAAGGGTAACAGGCTTATTACGAAATAATATGATTCGGGTCACAGGTAAAATACTGTGTATGAACTTCCTGAGTATGGACTACTTCATCATGGTCGCCAAGGAACGCAGCTTTACCAAGGCCGCGAAACGACTTGGCATCACGCAACAGACGCTGAGCGCGCATATCGCGAGCCTCGAACGGGAGGTCGGTTGCGAACTCTTCGTCCGCCACGTTCCGCTGGAACTGACCTATGCGGGGGAGACGTTTCTGAGATATGCCACTGATTTCCAGCATGATCACACGATGATGATGCAGGAGTTCGACGATATCGTACACGATGAAACCGGTATCCTGCGTGTTGCCGTCGCACATACCAGGGAGCGCACCATCATGCCGCGCATCATCGCCGCCTACCAGCGCAAAAGGCCCGGCATCATGGTCGACATGATTGAGGGAGCCAATGAGCAACATGCAAGACGTTTGGTCGACGGTGAGGTCGACATCGCCATAGCACATTTCGATCGTGCGCCGGTCGGTGTGGAATTGGTCGACTTCTACGACGAAGAAATGGTATTGATCGTTTCCAACCGGCTGTGGATGAGTGCCGTCGCCGGCGGTTCCGCCTGCGGCATCGGCTCCGACGAGGCGGAACGACGCATTGCGCAAGGGGATTGCCTGCCACTGAAGGATTGTCCGTTCATACTCGGTCAACCTGACGATATCGATGGCCATATCGCAGCCGAGTTATTCCGGCGTGCAGGGTTCAGACCTCAGGTCAAGGCCCGTTCCGGCAATCTGCAGACCGCGCTCGCATTGACGCAGCTCGGTGTGGGCGCAAGCCTGACGATCCGCCAGTTCCTTGATGAGATGCTTGATGACGAAGCGCGCAGGTCTTTGCGTGTGCTGCCGATCGGCGAGGATGCGCGCTATGCCATCAGCTTCGGTGTGCGCAGGCAAAGCTATCAATGGAGCGCCATCACTGACTTCATACAAGTGGCCCGTGAGATATTGGCATCTTGAGATTGTTCGCCCGCCGAGCTTGCCCGAGACGACACAGGACGTGATTTGCTTCAAGTTGACTTGAGGTTGCTAGGCTGAGAGCGACAATATGAAGAATCGAGGACGATTATGACCGAAATCGACATCACCCGACTGGAACGACTGGAACACCGCACCGACGACCCTCAGGCCCCTGAGGTCTTCTTCACGCCAATCATTGCGCCGGACAGCCTGATCGCCGTCTACCATGCGTTGGGCGCAACGCCGGAAGGCAAGGTGGCCATCAAGATCCATTCGGGTGAATCCGAGAAATCCAACAATCTCAATCCGTCGCTCGTCAAGGATCTCGTACAGGAGATCGGTGGCACGCTGGTGGAATGCGCCACCGCATACGACGGCAACCGCGAAACCCCGGAGAAAAGCCTCAATGTGTTCAAGGAGCGTGGCTACGGCGACATCGCCCCGATCCAGATCATGGATATGGGCGGTGAAATCGAGATTCCGGTCGCGAAATACAAGCATATCCCGTACGACATCGTCGGTATGCACGTTGACGATTACGATTCCTTCTTCGTGCTTTCGCATTTCAAAGGGCACCCGATGGGCGGTTTCGGCGGCGCGCTGAAGAATGTGTCCATCGGCATTGCCTCTTCGAATGGCAAACGCTGGATACACTCCGCCGGCAAGGTCAAGGACCGCTGGATCGACACGCCGCAGGATGATTTTCTCGAGTCCATGGCCGAAGCCGACGAGGCCGTGATCAGCCATATGCACGGCAATATGATGTACCTGAACGTAATGAACCGTCTGTCCGTGGATTGCGATTGTTTCGCAACGCCGTCCGAGCCGGATATGCATGATATCGGCGTGCTGTCTTCACTCGACCCGGTGGCGCTTGATCAGGCGTGCGTCGATCTGATTCACGTGGCTCCGGATGGCGCTTCGGTGACCGAACGCATCGCCACGCGGCATGGCGAGCACACGCTTGAGTATGCCGAGGAGCTGGGCATCGGCTCGCGCGCCTACCGTCTGACCGTACTCGAGTAGCCCGTTCGAATGATGCGATCGCGGTGCCTGTAGTGCCGCGAACCGTATGAGGGGAGGCTCATCGATGGAATCCGTCGAAAGCATGAAATCCGCGATTGATCGTGTGGAACGGTTGCTGGCCGAAGGCCGGTGCGCGTTCGTCGCCATTGACGGTCCATGCGCATCCGGCAAAACCGTGTTCGCCGCTAGCCTGCATGAGCGTTTCGGCGGCAATGTGCTGCACATGGACGACTTCTTCCTGCGACCCGAGCAACGTACGCCTGAACGTTTCGCAGAGCCTGGCGGCAATGTCGACCGTGAGCGGTTCGAAGCCGAAGTGCTGAAGCCATTGGCGGCGGGAAAGGCGGTACGGTACCGGCCGTGGGATTGCCATACCGGCGATTTTGCGACGTCACGCAGTGTCGAACCGGCCGCACTGACCGTCGTTGAGGGAAGCTACAGCATGCATCCTGCATTGCGCGGCTACTACGATCTGACGATGTGTCTCATCGTCGACCCGAGTGAACGGCTTCGCCGTCTCGAGGCGCGTAATCCTCGCATGCTGCAACGATTCATCGATGAGTGGATCCCACTCGAAAATCGTTATTTCGAATCCACCAATACCCAAGGAAGTGCCGATCTTCTCGTCGACACCGCCCTCTAGAACCATCCTTCCAATCCTCCCTCCGGCGAGGGAGAGCGCCCTATGGGGCAAAAGGAGAGCAAAGGAGAACCAATGTCCACTTCATCCACATCCATCGCATTGCGTCGCGCCGATTTGCCGCGTCTGAGCCTGACCGTCAAGGCCGCTGCCACCGTGCTCGCCATCGTGGCTGCGGTCGCCCTGCCGCAGCTGTTCCACGTCATCGGTGCCGTTTCCGGTCAGGGGACCATGCTTGGCGTCACGTTCCTGCCGATGCATCTGCCCATCATCTTCGTCGGTCTGATCGCCGGCCCGGCCGTCGGAGCCATCGCCGGTGCGGCGGCTCCGCTGGTCAGCTTCCTGCTGTCCGGCATGCCGATGCTGGCCATGCTGCCGCTGATGATGATCGAATTGTGTGCATACGGTCTGATTGCGGGCCTGCTGCGTTCCGTGAAGTTGCCGAGTCTGGTGAAGGTCGTACTTGCCCAGTTGGCCGGACGAGTGGTACTGACGGTCGCCACCGCAATCGCCGTGTTCGTCTTCGGATCGAGCGATTCCATCGCCGCCACGTGGACCAGCGACCTTGCCGCGGGTCTGCCGGGTCTGGCCCTGCAGTGGGCGCTTATTCCGCTTGCGGCCTACTGGAGCGAGTCTCTTATCAGGCGTTAGCCGCAATCCTTTCTCCGCATTCATCTTGCTCCCTTTGGCAAAGGGCGCTTCCGGGTGAGGTGGAGGGAGGATTGCGCCACGTTCTGAACAACGTATGACCTTTACGAGCCAAGTCACTAGACTTGGCTCTCGTCATCCATGAGGCCGCACATCTAGCGAAATATAGGGAGTGCCATGATTGCCGGAGTGTCCGTCATCACGTTGTTGCTTGTTCTGGTCGCCGGCATCGGAGCCGGATTCGTCGGCTACGCGGTCGGCGCGTCCTCGCTAATCTCCTACCCGGCACTGCTTGCGTTCGGCATTCCGCCCGTGCTATCGAACACGACCAACACCGTCGGCGTGGTCGGCACCGGCATCGGCGGTCTGCTGGCGGCGCGCAAGGAGCTCAACGGACAGCGCACCCGTGTGATCGTCTATGCGCTGATCGGTCTGGTCGGCGGCATTATTGGCGGCCTGTTGCTGCTGGAGCTGCCCGCCGAGGTCTTTGAATTCGCGGTACCTCCACTGATTCTGTTCAGCTCGATGATCATCGCATTGAACCCACGCAAGAAGGCGGCCGCGCGAGACGCCGTAGCGCAAGCGTTGCCCGAATCACAGCAAGGCGAACGTGCCGCGCTGATCGCAGGCAAGGCGAGTGGCGGCAAGCTGCATGATCCGTGGTGGCTATGGCTGGGCGTGAGTTTCGTCGGCGTCTATTCCGGCTATTTCGGCGCGGCCGCCGGCACGCTGGCCCTAGCCGTACTTGATTTGGGCAAGATCGGCCCGTTCCATCAGATCAATGCGTTGAAGACCGTGGTGGGTTTCGGTGCGAACATCTCCGCCGCCATCATGTTCATCGTGCGTGGCTCGGTCTATTGGCCGTTTGCCATCATGATGTGCCTCGGCTGCATCATCGGCAGCGCCATCGCGCCACCGGTCACCCGCCATATTCCGGAGAACATCATGCGCGCCGCCGCCGTCCTGACCGGCGTCATCCTGGCTGTCAAGCTCGGCTGGAGCACCTACATTTAGACTCGATGCCTCATCGGGACAAAAAGGCCTTGTCCATGGATTGCCGCCGATTTACATGAACGCAAACTTCGCCAAAAGGCTCAGGTATTGAATGACAATGCCGCCGAATTGGGAATGGCTGCGAACATGCTTGCCGCGAACATGCTGAAAACCTTTATGCTTGAAGGTGGATTCGATTTGGATGATTGGAAGCGGCATGGCGGTTGTTGACGAGGCGAAACTGCGGTATCTGGACTTCCTCTCGCGCGAGGACAGGGTACGTCATCACCGGTATGTGGAAGAGATGAAACAGTACGACCTGATGCGTTCGGGTGACATCAGCGCCATCTCCGAAAGCACCAGACTGTGGGACTCGGGACTGTACGGCTACCTGTCGGATGATCCGCTCAAGAATGCGAAATACCGGTTCGTCACCACCATCACGCTCGCCACACGGTTCGCCATCGAAGGCGGTATGGATGAGGAGGATGCCTACAACGCCTCCGACCTGTACATCCAAGATCTTGACAACTGCAAGACCCCCGACGATGTGCGCCGGTTGCACACCGACATGATGACGTTCTTCACATGGGCGATGGCGGATATGCAGAAAGCCGAGACGCATTCCAAGGCGGTGAACGAATGCATGGACTACATCCACTACCACCTGCATGAGAAGATCACCGTGTCCATCCTCGCCGAACATGTGCATCTGAACCCTACATACCTATCGGAACTGTTCGTGCGGGAGACGGGAACGTCGCTGTCGCAGTACATCACCGACAAGCGCATGGAAGCGGCCGAGAACATGCTCAAGTATTCGGAATACAGCTTCAATGAGATCGCGCAGATTCTCGCATATCGGTCGCAAAGCCACTTCACGAAGGTATTCAAGAAGCACAGCGGGATGACACCGGGAGAATACCGCAACAAGTATGCGCAGAACGGCATTTGGCCGGAATAGTGAACGTCCGGTGGCCGCAGGGCGAAATTTCTTCGCGAATGGCCAACAATGCGGAGGATTCTTCCCGTAATCCGCTACGGTAGAGATGGTTCAATGACGACGGATGAAGGTAAGCAAAGGAATAATCGAATATGGGAATGCCTCTTGATCTGTACGTGATTCGCCACGGTGAATCCGAGGCAAACGTCATCATCAGCGCCGGTGAGCAGGGCGACGATTCGCTGTTCACTCAGGATAACGTGACCGTGCCGGA
Source organism: Bifidobacterium sp. MSTE12 (assembly GCF_000513015.1). Classification (NCBI taxonomy): domain Bacteria; kingdom Bacillati; phylum Actinomycetota; class Actinomycetes; order Bifidobacteriales; family Bifidobacteriaceae; genus Bifidobacterium; species Bifidobacterium sp. MSTE12. The sequence continues at coordinate 103,207 of NZ_AZYA01000011.1, forward strand.
CCGCTCGTGGAGACTCACCGCGATCGGCCGCAAACAGGCCGACTGCATCGGCCGATGGTTGGTGGCGCAGCAGCAGCTGTTCGACCGTTATCTGGTCTCTCCGTATGTGCGCACCCGTGAGACCGCGGCGACCATGGCGCTGCCGAAGGCGAAATGGGAAGAGACGCGCGTGCTGCGCGAACGTTCATGGGGTGAGATCAACACCATCACCAAAGACGATTTCAAGAGCAACTACGCACGCAATTGGATGTTCAAGAACACCGATCCGCTGTACTGGAGGCCGCCGGCGGGCGAATCCATCGCCGATGTGGCCGAGAACCGTGTGCATAATCTGCTCACGTCCCTGAATCGCAAGTCGGATGCCGAATCCGTGGTGATGGTCAGCCATGGCGATCTGATGCTGGCGTTGATGCTTACGTTGGAAGACCTGTCCGACGAGGAGTTCATGCATCGTGCGGCATCCGACGAATGGAGGATCACGAACTGCACCTGCTTCCATTATTCCCGTCGTGATCCGGCGACCGGACGCACCTACAAGCGCTTCCGTTGGGAGCAGACCGCGCGGCCGGTGTTCGATGAGGTCGGAGGCCGTTGGGTGGTGAAGGTCGACGAATGGCGTGAGTTCAGGCGTCCGGTATTGTCCAACGGCGATTTGGTGGATGTGGTGCATGCCGTTGACCGCCACCTGTGACACCGTTTGATGCCGAAGCGTTCATTTGCTGAAACGTGCCGTGCGTTCGGAGCCATTACAATGGCGTGTGACGTGCGGCACGTTTTCCGTTATTCCGCCGCGCGAGAGAGTTAAGGAGACAATAGTATGTCCAACTTGTTCACGTGGAAGATCCACGGTGACGGCAAGACGCTGCGCCCAGGCGAAGTGGTCGAGCCCGATGAGCGCCTGACCTGGCCTCGTACCGCGGAAATCGGTGCACAGCACGTGATCGCCATGTTCGGAGCCACCTTCCTGGTGCCGATTCTGACCGGTTTCGATCCGTCGACCACGCTGTTCTTCACGGCGATGTCAACCGCGCTGTTCCTGCTGATCAACAAGAACGTACTGCCAAGCTATCTGGGCTCGTCCTTCGGCTTCATCGCTCCGATCACCGCGGTGACCACCGCGAACAAGGGCATCGCCGTCGCATCCTTCGGCATCATGATCACCGGTCTGTTGCTGGCCCTGGTCGGTGTGCTCGTGCACTTCGCCGGCGCCAGGTGGATCGATATCATCATGCCGCCGGTCGTCAACGGTGCCATCGTGGCCATCATCGGTTTCAATCTGGCTCCGAGCGTGTGGAGCAACTTCCAGAAGGCTCCCGACACCGCGGTGGTGACCCTGCTCGCCGTGTTGCTGGTCGCCGTGCTGTTCAAGGGCTTGCTTGGGCGACTCAACATTCTGATCGGCGTGATCATCGGCTACATATACGCCTGCATCCGCGGTCAGGTCGACTTCTCCGCCATCGGCGAGGCCTCGTGGGTCGGCCTGCCGAACTTCCACCTGCCGCAGGTCGACTTCTCCATCCTGCCGATGTTCGTGCCTGTGGTGCTCGTGCTCGTCGCCGAGAACGTCGGCCATGTGAAGTCCGTCTCGCAGATGACCGGCCGTGACTATGACGACCAGATAGGCACCGCCCTGTTCGCCGACGGTCTGGGCACCACCATCGCCGGCTTCGGCGGAGGCTCCGGCACCACCACCTATGGCGAGAACATCGGTGTGATGGCCGCCACCAAGGTGTACTCCACCGCGGCCTACTGGTGCGCCGCCGCTTTCGCGCTCATTCTGAGCCTGTGCCCGAAGTTCGGAGCCGTCATCAACACCATTCCCGCAGGCGTACTCGGCGGCGTGACCACCCTGCTGTACGGCATGATCGGCATGATCGGCATCCGCATCTGGGTCGAGAACAAGGTCAACTTCGACAAGCCGATCAACATCATGGTCGCCGCCATCACGATGATCATCGCCATCGGCCAGTTCGCGTTCGCGGTCAACGGCATTTCGTTCAACGGCATCGCCATCGGCACGATCGTGATTCTCGTCGCCTACCACGGCCTCAAGGCCATAGGCAAGGCCACCGGCACCATCGCCAAGGATGATCCGGATATCCTCTAGAAGATGAATGGTCGACGCTCCCCTCAGGCGAGGGGAGCGTCGACGCATATATACGTATGTATGTCAATCGTTTTGACCTCAAGTGCGGTTGAAGACCTATGATGATGAGCGTCGGGCAACGCAGACAACACCAGTAGGGGAGTCATCATGAGTACCACAGCAGGTAAGAAAATCGCCATCGTCACCGGTTCCGCACTGGGCCTCGGCTATGAGCTGGCCCGTCAGCTGATTGACAGGGGCTGGTTCGTGGCCGGTATCGACTTCAACGCGCAACGTCAGGCGGAGTTGTCTCAATCCTTCGGCAAAGACGAATACCGTGCCTTCGTGGGTGACGTTTCCGACGAATCCTTCGTGAAGAATTCCATCGCGGCCATCAGGCAAATCGGCCATATCGACCTGCTGATCAACAATGCCGGGCAGCCATCGTTCAAAGTACCGACCGCATATGAGGGCGCCGACGTCGACAAGTGTCTCAAAGGGCTTAAGGGCATGATCCTGTGGAGCGTCGAAACATTGAAGGCCGACGATGAGCACGATCTCAAAATCGCCAACGTCATGAGCACCGCCGCGACCCGTGGCAACGCCAACGAATCCGTGTATTGCGCTACCAAGTGGGGCGAGAAAGGTTACACGAACAGTCTCAAGGCGGCCTATAAGGGTTCCAGCGTGAAAATAGTCGGCGTGTATCCGGGCGGCATCGACACCGACTTCTACCGTGACAGCCATGACTATGTGTCCGAGGACAAGCAGCACACCTTTATGAGCCCGGCCGAATTGGCGGAGATCATCCTGTTCAATCTGGTCAATGACGCCAATCTGACCGTTTCCGACATTCTCATCGAACGTAACTACCGCTGAAAGTATCGGGCATGGGCTATTGTTAACAGGTTTGCGCAACGTGCGCAAAAGTTTGACATGAAAGGCCACTGTGCCCGATACCGTTTTTGAAGAAGATGCCCTCGCGGACAATGTGTCCGAATATAGCGAGGAAGAGGAGCGTCCGCTGACCTTCGCCGAGTTGGGCGTTCCTGGCCCGCTCGTACGCGTGCTTGCGGCGGATGACAAGAAGACCGCGTTCCCGATCCAGGCGGATACTCTGCCGGATTCCCTGGCCGGTCGCGATGTGCTTGGCCGTGGCCGTACCGGCTCCGGCAAGACCCTGGCGTTCTCCATTCCGATGGTCGCCCGCCTTGGGGAGGTGGATGCCGACGAATACGAGAACATGAGCCAGTTCCGTCATGAGGTCAAACGCGTGCAGCAAGGCCATGCCGAGGAACGTCGTTCCGAGGATTTCGTGCCGAGACCACGCGGCTTGGTACTCGCCCCCACCCGCGAGCTCGCCAATCAGATCAATGACGTGCTGACGCCGTTGGCGCAGATCTATGGCATGAGCACCACCACGATTTACGGTGGCGTGCGGTATGCCCGCCAGATTCGCGACCTGCAGGCCGGCGCCGATATCGTGGTAGCCTGTCCGGGTCGACTCGAAGACCTGATCCAGCAGCATGCCCTGACCTTGGAGAACGTGCAGGTCGCCGTAATCGATGAGGCGGATGAGATGGCCGACATGGGCTTCCTGCCCCCGGTCAAACGACTGCTCGCCCAAGTGTCGTTCGATGCGCAGATCATGCTGTTCTCCGCCACGCTCGACCATGGTGTGGATGAGGTCGTGAACACGTTCCTGTCCGATCCGAAGGTGCATAGCGTCGATTCCGCCACCGCGGCCGTCGATGAGATGACCCACCATGTGTTCGAGACCACGCAGGCCGAACGTGCCGAGCTGGTACGTACGCTCGCTTCCGGCTCGGGCCGTCGCATCCTGTTCACCCGTACCAAATTCCAGACGCAGAAACTGGCCAAGGACCTGACGAAGCGGGGCATTCCCGCAGCCGAACTGCATGGCAACCTGAGCCAGAACCAGCGTGACCGCAATCTTGCCGCCTTCGAATCCGGCGATGTGAACGTGATGGTCGCCACCGACGTGGCCGCACGAGGCATTGACGTGAGTGGCGTGGAACTCGTGGTACAGGTCGAACCGCCGGAGGATTCGAAGTCCTTCCTGCACCGTTCCGGTCGTACCGCACGAGCCGGCAAATCCGGCGACGTGGTCACCATCGTATTGCCGAACCAGCGCCGTAGGACCCGTCGCCTGCTACATGAGGCGGGGCTTAAGATCAAGCCGATCGAAGTGACGCATGATTCCCCGGAAGTGCTTGAGCTCGTAGGGGAAGTGGCCGAACCGGTATTCGGCTGGACGCTCGAACAGTCCCAGCCGACGGGCAATCCTCGTCGCAAGAGGAGCGGCAGGGATAATGCCGAGCGCGGTGATCGTTTCGGGCGTTCGAACCGTTCCGGCGGGCGCAACAAGGATCGCGGTAAAGACAAGGGCGGCAAACCCTTCAAATCCGAGCGCGGCGATCGCAATGAACGTTCCGAGAGGCACTCCGATACCTACGAGGAGCGTTTCAAGCCGGCGCGGAATCGCGCCGAACGTCGTGCCGAAAAGTTCAGAGGGCGCGACAACCGAGAGGCCATCGCCCGTGAGGAACGTTGGGAAAATCCTGAAGTTCAGGAAACCCGTCGCGACGAACATGAAAGGAAGCGTAACGACAAGCGTCGCGAAAAGTACGCCCGTCTCCATGAGCAGCAGCGCACCGAGGCGGACGAACCGCAGGAATTCGGCCGTCGCGGGTCTTTCGGCAAAAAGGCCAAGCAGTCCCGTAAGCAGTTTGATAAGAGGCAGGGCGCTCCTTCCAAGAAGCAGCGCAAAGCCGACGCGCGAGAGCAGCGCCGTTTCGCAGACGACCGTCAAGGCGGCCGCTACGGGCGTGCCGATCGCGATGGATACCATGACGGGCAACAAGGTGGCGGAAAGCGCATCCACCGCAAGGAGATTCGCGTGATTCAGGACGAGCGTTCCGGAGACGCGAAACGCCATGATCGTCGTATGGAGGCCAAACGCGGTGAACGTCACGACAAGCATGCCGGCAAGCCGTTCCGCAAGCATGCGAAGATTCGCAAGGCGCCGTTCCGTGCGCGCTGAGCATCAGTGATCAGGTGACTGTCGAGTGGTCGTTCATCGTCCCCTTACGGGGGATGATGAACGACCACTTCGTATATCGGGCGACTCCTTTCCGAATGATCGCCGGATCGCAATGGCCCTTCAGCCGGCAATCGGCTGATACTGGTCCTCGGCGGTGAAGCAGCGCCTATACACCATAAGCATGATGATGCTGTCGGCCAGCAGGGTGAGCGCGGCGATGGCGGCGAGAATCATGAATTGATATTTCGCCGCATCGATCGGATTGCCTCCGGCGATGATCTGTCCGGCCATCATGCCAGGCACCGTTACGATGCCGCTGGACGCCAGCGAAGCAGTGGTCGGCAGCAGTCCCAAGCGAATCGAAGAGACGATTGACGGACGTGCCGCCTCCCAAGCCGTGGCCCCAAGCGCAAGCAATGTGTCCACCTCGTCTCGGCGCTCCCTCATGCTTTCGAAAAAGCGGCTCAGCCCTACGGCCAGGGCGGAAACGGTATTGCCCAACAACATGCCGGTCAGCGGTACTACGAGTTGCGGCGCATACCATGGCCGAGGGCGAATGATCAGTTCGGTGACCAACGAAATCATGATGAGCATGGTGATCACCAAACTCAGGAATACCGGGCATGCCAAGCCTTTCGGCACGCCTTTGGCACGTGACAGCGTGATCTGCACGGCGGCGATCAGCATGAACGATACGAGCAGCAAGACCAGCCATGGATTGTTCGAGGCGATGACGAACTCCATGATGAAGCCCATCGCGCATAGTTGCAACAGTGCACGGCAGGCCGACCACAGCAACGTTCTGCCGACGCCCATGCGCATGATTTCGGAGATGCCTGCGGCGATGGCCACCATGATCAAAGCCGTGACCAAGCCCCAGATATCGATGGAATAGTAACCGCCGTTCATGCGATTCCACCTCCATTGGAAATTTCGACTCGCGATTCGTTCTCGATCTGCGTCAGTATGCCGTCGGCAAGCCGCATGATGCGCGTCGCACGACCATCGGGCGGACGATGCCGGATACGGATGACGGCCATGCCGTTCAATGCGGCTCGTTCCAGAATCGCCGCCACTTTGTCGGCATTCTCATCATCAAGACCGGCGTCCACCTCGTCGGCAAGCAGTACTTTGGGGTCGGTCAGCAACGTACGCGCAAGACTCACGCGGGCCGCCTGACCTCCTGACAGATCATGCGGTGCGCGGCCAAGATCAATGTCGGCGCAGCCGATGGCATCCAACGTTTCACGGATGCTCACATCCGACAGCAGCTCAACCGGCTTGGCCTTACGACCATTGGCCTGCGTAGCGGACTGCCGGATCGCCAGCGTATACGGCAGACGAATCGCATCGGCCACGCAATCTCCCAACAACACCGGCTTCTGCGGCAGATATGCGATCCGTGCACGCCATTGCTGCGGCGTAAAAGCCGAAGCGGGATGTCCTTGCAACACAAAGTCGCCGTGCGCCCGCGGATTGAGTCTGGCAAACGCCGTCAGCAGACTGCTTTTGCCCGAACCGGACGGGCCGACCAGATCCACTATCTCACCTGGTGCGATCGCCAACGAGACATCCTTGAAAATCGTGCGTCGCTTGCCTTCTACCACAATCTCACGACACATTCGATGCCGAAAACATATGTTGCATAAGGGAACCATACCGCGATTGCCAAGTCGGTGAGCCACGCACAGCGTTTCCTGCCATCCGTCAGGGTATGGAGACATACATGGCATGAAATCCGCAGGTCCATCCGTCATCCGAGGGTTCGCTGAGCGTGGAATCGATTTCGGACGAAACCCCCATGGATCGGCCGCCGTCCCGTGGACCGACGATGATGCGTCCGATTGGCGTATGCGTTGCAATCATTGGTTTTCCAAAGAAAGATCTTCATGATGGTGGGGGTAATGAATGATCAGGATTTTCCCCCGGTCATCGGTGAAAATCAATCTTACGGATGACTCGCGCCCCACGAATATGTACTACAACTACACCATGGAAGCAATATGACGGAAAGCCGTGAGACGACGGTTTGGGCGATGGTGTAGTGAGAGGAATTGCGAATGCGGCAGTGGCTGATGAACGTGAGTTTGTTGCAGGGATGGCTGCCGGCGACGTTGTTTGCGATTACGGCAGCGCTGATGGTGATTCTGCTGATCGGCGCCATTGCGACCATACGTAAGGCGGGCCTCAAGCCGGTACTGATGCCGCTGGTGATTGCAGCGGTTGCCGGTGCCGTGGGGTTCGTGATCACCTGGCTGCTTTCGGATGTGTTCATGGTATTCGGCGTGGAACTTGGCCCGCACGTGTTCGTGTGGACGAGCGCCGGTTGCGCGACCGTGGGATTCGCCGTCACGCATATGGCTATGCGGAGGCGTGCAAGTCGTGCATTGGCCGTGATCCTCGTGATATTCGCGTTGCTTGCCTCCGCTCTCGGCATCGATCAGGCATATGGCGAATATGCCACGTTAGGTTCGTTGTTCGGTGTGGACTCCTATCATGAAGCCGATCTGACCGGCATGGCCGACCGCAGGGACCTCATCACCATCGCGCAGTGGAGGCAAGGCGTCGCTGACCATACCATCCGCAACGTACCATCCCATGGTGCGGTCGACAAAGTGGATATTCCGGCGACCACATCCGGTTTCAAGGCACGCAAGGCGCTTGTTTACCTGCCTCCTGCGGCATTGGTCCCAACCAAAGCCAAGCCGGCCCTGCCGGTCATCCTGATGCTGAGCGGGCAGCCCGGATGCCCGAATCGCGTATTCAACGCAGGTGGCATTCAGACCATGATGGATGACTATGCCCAGCATCATCAGGGTCTTGCGCCCATCGTCATCGCCGCCGACCAGCTTGGTGCGGATTCGCATAACACCCTGTGCGTGGATTCGCAGGTATACGGCAACGCGTTGACCTATCTGACGCAGGACGTGGTCGATTGGGTGAAAGACAATCTGCCCGCTGCGCAGGATGCCAAGGATTGGGCCATCGCAGGATTCTCCCAAGGAGCCACCTGCTCCATGCAGATCGGACCCAACTATCCGAATCTGTTCGGCACCATCATCCCCACCGGCAGCGAAATCGGACCGAGCAACGGCAGCGAGCAGGAGATGATCGACCGTTTCTTCGATGGCGACCGCGAAGCGTATGAGCGCCAGATCCCGATCAACGCCATTCGCAATCATGCTCCCTCCGATCAGACGCTCATCATGGGCACGGGGGAGAAGGACGTCGAATCGTTGCACAACATCGAAGAGATAGCGCCCGTGGCCCGTAAGGCGGGCATGCACGTCACCGCCGTGGAATCGCTTGGCAACGCGCATGACTGGCATGCGGTGCAGGACACGTTGCGGTACGGGCTTGCCGTATTCGGGTATGACACCGGCATGAGCAGCGTGAAACCGAAGCTTTCCGACTATACGAATCTTCGCCGTATCAAGATTTCCTGAAGAACCGACTCGAAAACGAATGGACACCATGACTGAAACGCAAGCAAAGCAACAGAAGATGAAGCCGCTGTTCGGCTTCCGGGCCCTGCTGGCCGACATCGCGGATTGGATACGCCACCATCTGCTGACCGTCTGCTTCGCATTGTTCATTCTGCTGGTCAATGTGATCAGCCGGATCGTCTGCGCCGTTGCGCACTGGCAGTTTCCTCCGCACCTGGCCAAGGTGAGTTTCGAAGCGTTGGCGCACGGCAGATGGTATACGGCACCCATCTCCATGCTGTACATGTCGCATCTGGGGCGTCTGGTCATCGATATTCCGCTGATTCTCATCGCATTCGGCCTGTCCGAATCGGTGATCGGCAAGATCAAGACCATGTGGGTGTCCGTCATCACTACGCTGGGTGGCATCGCACTCGGCATGGGGCTGTGCTCCCTACTCTCCAGCCATAGTCCGCAGTGGCATGCGATTTCCCGTGACGGTGCGATTCTCGGGCCGCTGATCGTGGTGACCGGTACGCTCATGTGCGCCAGTGCGTTCACTTCCGTGCTGTGGCGCCGCCGCATTCGTGTAATCGGCTACGCCATCGTGCTCATCATGTTCCTCTACCGCGGTGAAGCCAGTGACTACTGTCTGCTTTCCGCGACGTTGCTCGGTCATGTGCTTGGCTATCTCATGGCCTCCGACGGGCGAGGCGACTCCTATCGCAACGGTGCGATCTACGAGATGCGCCGATTGGTCGGCGTCGTCGCCGGCGTGCAGGCCATCGGCTCGCTGGTGGCCGTATCGTCACGCCAATCCTTCGGACTGCTGTCGATGTTCGGCCTGCTGACCGGATCGACCGAGTTCGACACCGGCAGGGTGCTCTACTGCCTGGATGGCACCTCGCGTGTGAACTGCTTCGCACAGTACCGTATGTTGCGCTTCTCCATGCCGGGCAATTGGCTGGTTTCCATCATGCCGACGCTGATGCTGTTGCTCATCGCCTGGGGGCTATATTGTGGCCGTCGCTTGGCGGCGGTACTGAGCGTCGTCTTCAATGCGTGCACGATCGTGTTGGCGTTCCTGTTCTATCTGGTCATTCCGATGTCGTATGCGACCGATGACCATACCATGACCGCGCTGGTCCGACATGGCGCGTTGCATGCGATGTTTTCCACAATGGCGTTGCCGCTGATTTTCGCGATCGTCGTGATTGCATTCCGCCAATGCTTTACGATCCGTACCAAGAGCGAAACGATTCTGCGCGATGTCGCGATCGTGCTTTCCGCTTTCATCCTGCTGGGACTGCTTTACGTCGGCTACGGGCTGAGCGTTCCCACCGACTTCAACGAAACGCCGCAGTTGCTCGAATTGATTGCCGATTATGTGCAGCGTCTGCTGCCGATCGGTCTGCTCAGCGGGGTGGAACCGGCCTTCATTCCGGTCGGTTGGCTGTCACAGGCCATCTATCAATGCGTCGGCCCGGTATTCTGGATCGTGGCACTGTATTGTGCGTGGGATTGTCTGCGTGACCGTTCCATGGTCAACGATGCATCCCGGCACCGTGTGGACGAAATCATTCCGCTTGGAGGCGAATCCATGTCGTTCATGGCTACTTGGAGCGGCAATGACTACTGGTTCTCCGCGACCGGGCGCTCGGCCATCGCCTATCGCGTCTCCTACGGCATCGCGTTGACCGTGACCGGTCCATTCGGCGATCCAAGCGAATACCGCGACGACTTGCACGCTTTCGCACGATTCTGCGCCCAGCATTCCTGGACGCCCGTGTTCTACAGCATCCATGCGGCCCAGCGTGACGAGCTGTTGTCGGCCGGATGGGACTCGCTTGATGTCGGTACCGAAATGATCGTCGATCCGAACGCATGGCAGACACGTGGCAAGAAATGGCAGGATGTACGCACCGCCATCAACAAGGCCAAAAGGGACGGCATCACCGATGTGCTCACCACCTTCCGCGAGGCACCGTTCTCCGTGCAGACGCAGATCCGTGAGATATCCGCGCAGTGGGCAGGCGAAAAGGCGTTGCCGGAGATGGGATTCACCTTGGGTGGCCTTGACGAACTGGTCGACTCCCGTGTGCAGCTGCTCTATGCGGTCGACGAAAGCGGCAAGGTACTCGGTGTGACCAGCTGGTTGCCGACCTACCGCGACGGCAAGGTGATCGGCTGGACGCTTGACTTCATGCGGCACCGCACCGACAGCGTCAACGGCATCATGGAATTCCTCATCGCACGCATGGCCGAACGTCTGCGCGACGAAGGCGACGTGGAATTCATGAGCCTATCCGCGGCCCCACTGGCCGGTATGGGCGACGATCCGGACAGGGCCGAGGAAAGCGCCGTGCTACGTCATGCCCTGCAGATGGTCGCCGACATCATGGAACCCGCGTACGGCTTCCACTCGCTGTTCCGATTCAAGCTCAAGTTCCACCCCGAAGAAGCCAAGGTGTACATCTGCTATCCGGACGCAGCCAAGCTGCCGCAGATCTCGCTGGCCGTGGCGCAGGCCTACGTTCCTTCGCTCACACCGGCCGAGGCGATGCGCTTCGTCAAGACCATCATGCCCCACGACTGATTCGTTGTGCCGGGTTGTTCCGAACGCGAATCCCAAGGTTCCCGCGATTCGAATGCGTTATAGTGAGTGCGCAAACACCAAGTAACGCAATTGCCAGAAATGGAACCGAGGTCATCGTGAAGAAGCTGATGCTGGTTTCGGCATTCAATCCGGTCAGTCGACTGCTGCCTCGCGTGGAGCCGGAACTCAAGGCGAAAACGGTGGCGTTCATCCCTACCGCCAGCAAGGGGAGCCTGTACTCGCCGATCATGGGTCTTGCCAAACATGCCCTACGGCGTATGGATGTGAGCATATACAGCCTTGACATAGCCAGTGCCTCATACGGGCTCATCCATGATGTGATCGAAGCCAGCGACATCATCTACGTGGGTGGAGGCAATTCCTTTCTCCTGCTACAGGAAATGCGCCGTTCTGGGGCCGATACGATCATCACCGAGGCCGTGACGAACGGCAAACCGTATATCGGCGAATCCGCGGGAGCGGTGGTGGCCGGTCCCGATATCGGGTACATCCGCGATATGGACGATGCGAAGGCAGCGCCTTTGCTGCATGATTCACGGGGTCTTGGACTGGTGGATTTCCGAGTGGTTCCGCATTGCCACGGACCGTTCCTCGGCCGCAAGGCCGCCAAAATCGCCCGTCGATACGCCGATGCGTCCGACCTGCGCACCATCACCAACCGTCAGGCCGTCGTGGTGCATGGCAGCAAGGACATCACCGTCAGCAGGTGATCAGGCGCGATAACCTCCATGAGATGACGGACGGTCGCTGGGGTTGCTTGGGTCTAGACTGAAAGACGGCTCATAAAGTACTACTTATTTTTTGACGGAGGACCAGCATGTCAGCTGAAGCAAACGTCGGTGTGGTCGGCCTTGCCGCAATGGGCGGCAGTCTCGCACGCAATCTCGCACACCACGGCAACAAGGTCGCCGTGTTCAACCGCTCCTACGGCCGTACCGAAAAGCTCATGAACGAGCACGGCACCGAAGGCGAGTTCTATCCGGCGAAAACCCTCGAGGAGTTCGTCGACAGCCTTGTCAAGCCACGCACCGCCATCATCATGGTCAAGGCAGGCGAGCCGACCGACGCCATGATCAACGCGCTCGCCGATCTCATGGAGCCGGGTGACATCATCGTCGACGCAGGCAACGCGTACTTCCCGGATACCATTCGCCGTGAGAAGGAGATCAGCGCCCGTGGCCTGCACTTCGTCGGCTGTGGTGTTTCCGGCGGTGAGGAAGGCGCCCTGCTCGGCCCCTCCATGATGCCGGGCGGCTCCGAAGAATCCTGGAAGACGCTCAAGCCGATCTTCGAGTCCATCGCGGCCAAGGCCGAAGGTGAGCCGTGCGTGACCCACATTGGTCTGAACGGTGCCGGCCACTTCGTCAAGATGGTGCACAATGGCATCGAATACTCCGACATGCAGCTCATCGCCGAAAGCTACGACCTCATGCGTCGCGGCCTCGGCATGACCCCTGCCGAAATCGGCGACGTGTTCGAAGAATGGAACAAGACCGAACTGGACTCCTACCTGATCGAAATCACCGCCGAGGTGCTGCACCAGGTCGACAAGAAGACCGGCAAGCCGTTGGTCGATCTGATTGTGGATCACGCCGGCATGAAGGGCACCGGCACCTGGACCGTGCAGACCGCACTGTCTTTGGCCGTGCCGGTCACCGGTATCGCCGAGGCCGTGTTCGCACGAGGTCTGTCCTCCGAAGCCGACCTGCGCGAAGAGGCCCAGAAGCAGGGCTTCGCCGGTCCGAACGGTGAGCTGGACCTGAATGACGAGGAGAAGAAGGCCTTCATCGAAGATATCCGCCAGGCCCTCTACGCCTCCAAGATCGTTGCCTACGCGCAGGGTTTCAACGAGATCACCACCGCCGCCAAGGAATACGATTGGGATATCGATCTGGCCGCTGTGGCGCGCATCTGGCGTGGTGGCTGCATCATCCGTGCGAAGTTCCTCAACCGCATCTCCGAAGCGTTCGAATCCGGTGAGGCCAATGTGTCGCTGTTGTTCGCACCGTATTTCAAGAACGCCATCGAAGCCGCCGAATGCTCCTGGCGCAACGTGGTGGCCGAAGCCGCACGCAACGGCCTGCCGACCCCGGCATTCGCATCGTCGCTCTCGTACTTCGACGGCTTGCGTTCCAAGCGTCTGCCTGCCGCTCTGATCCAGGGCCAGCGTGATTACTTCGGTGCTCACACCTACCAGCGTGTGGACCAGCCGGGTGCATTCCACACCCTGTGGGCCACCGAGGAACGCAACGAGATCGAAGCCTGATTTCGACTGGTATGAAAGAAGTCCCGCAGACCACGGTGGTCTGCGGGACTTCTTTCATACCAAGCCATCAATCCCTGTTCGGAGCTTCCTTTGCGGCTTTTTACAGCTTGGAAGCGGCATCTTCATCGATGAGCCAAAGCAGCTCCTCACCATCGGCGTAGGAGCTCGGCGCATGCGGATTGTTGCGCCGAGCGAAGGCGGCCCGTACCGCATCGGCTTTGCGCTCCTCGGAAGTGAACACCCACGTGTGCTTCGAATGGGCGATCATCGGTACAGTCAGTGTCACGCGCAGTGGCGGCGGTTTCGGCGAATCACGCACGCCGACCACCAGCACATGCGGGTCATTGATTTCGGCTTCACCATGATCGGGGAACAGGGACGCGAAATGCGCGTCCGGCCCAACGCCGAACATCGCGATATCGAGCGACGGCTTGTCGCCAAGCTGTTCGATGAGCTCTCGCTGATATTCCGCTGCTGCGGCTGCCAGCACGGCGTCGGTCTGTTCCGGAGTGGCGGTGGTGATTTCATCGTCGCTGCGTCCATCGGCCGGCATCTCATGAATGTTCTCGGCCGGCATACGGCCGTCTTCGATGAGCTTGCCGAACCAGGCCTCGCGAGCCTGCTTGGCATTGCGGTCATCGCTGTCGGCGGCCACAAAGCGTTCGTCGCCCCACCACACGTGCACGCGGGACCAGTCCACGGCCTCGGCCAAAGGGCTTTCGCCCATGACTTTCAGCACATAGATGCCGTCGGTGCCGCCGGTCACGGCAATATCGACGCGCTGACGATTCGGCTCGGCCAGCAGATCGGCGATGGTCAGCAACGTACGTGCCGCCACGGCCTGTGCCAGCACTTCGGGATTCGGGTATACGACAGTCTTGCGTTCCGTCATTGAAGGATTCCTTGTTTTTTGGGTTTCGATTCAGTGCGTCGGATTGATGAGGTCCCAGCCCTGTGTCACGACTTCGGCATAGATCTCATCGGGGTAGAGACGGCCGAGCTCCTCGCTCAGACATTCTTCAATCGTGCGTGCAGGTACGCTGATGGTCTGGGGAGACTGTCCGGGCACACTCTGCACGGCTACGCCGTCATCGGTGGAAGGGCGTTCCAAACTCAGCACGCCGTCGGCGCGGGTCAGATACACGCCTGTCACGGCCTTTGCGCCCGGAACGTCCTCGACGACCACCGGCACGTTCAGACGCAACCGTAGCCAAGCGGCCAGCAAATCCATTGGTAGGAAATCCTTCGGGCCGGTCACTCGCACGCTGCTTACCGGCAGATGCGGCGGCTGATCGAGCATGGAGGCAAGCATGGCGCGCCACACGGTCAGACGCGTCCACGACATATCCACGTTCTTCGACGACCAGTTGCGGCGCAGATCATCCATCGTGCGCATCGGATTCGATGAGTTCATCGCATCGGTAATGCGGCTGCGGGCCATCGAACCCAGCAGATCCTTCGACAGGTTCGCCGGAGCCTCGTTCGGCCACCAGGCCACGACCGGCGCATCCGGCACCAACAACGGAATCACCAACGTATCCGGATGATGCACCAGGCCACCGCGTGGCCGCAATACGATGATCTCACCTGCGCCGGCATCGGAGCCGAATCGCACTTCGGCGTCGAGGAAGGTGTGATGCCCTCCATCGGCATGCTCTTCGGTTTCCACCTTGCGTGAGCTCGGTGCGATGGCGATTACGCGGCATGGATGTTCGCGGCTGGCGCTGTTCGCCACTTCGAGATCATGCTCCAGCGACGCCTCGTTCGTGGAGATCAGCAGCGTGAGCACTCGACCCAGGGCGGCTTCGCCGCGCTCCTCGTGCAGTTCATCGATTTTTGCCGAAATCTCACGGGTCTCGGTGTCTTGCATGATGATGATCATGGCATCCTCCAACGGTGTCCGTCGCGGGCAAGCATCTCAACGGCCTCTTCCGGGCCCCACGTGCCGGAGCGATATGGTTGCGGCTGGCCGAGTGTGGACCAGAATTCCTCGATCGGATCGAGGATTTGCCAGCT
Organism: Bifidobacterium sp. MSTE12; assembly: GCF_000513015.1. NCBI lineage: Bacteria > Bacillati > Actinomycetota > Actinomycetes > Bifidobacteriales > Bifidobacteriaceae > Bifidobacterium > Bifidobacterium sp. MSTE12. Next base: position 118,681 of record NZ_AZYA01000011.1, read on the forward strand.
CAGTTCCACCTCGCGTGTGGTCGGGAACAGCGGCGGGTCGCCCAGCAGCACGTCGAGAATCAGACGTTCGTAAGCTTCCGGCGAGGATTCGGTGAACGAGCGGCCATAACCGAAGTCCATCGACACATCGCGCACCTCCATGGAGGTGCCGCCAGGAACCTTCGAGCCGAAACGCATGGTCACGCCCTCGTCGGGCTGCACGCGGATCACAATCGCGTTCTTGCCGAGCTCCTTGGTGGCCGTCGATTCGAACGGCAGATGCGGGGCACGTTTGAACACCACGGCGATTTCCGTAACGCGCTTGCCCAGTCGTTTGCCGGTACGCAGATAGAACGGCACGCCGGCCCAACGGCGAGTATCGACATCCAATCGGATCGCCGCATACGTTTCGGTGGTGGACGCCGGATCGATGCCCTTTTCGTCCAGATAGCCGACCACTTCGTGCGATCCCTGCCATCCAGCCGCATATTGGCCGCGAGCCGTATGCGCGGCCAGATCCTTCGGCAGGCGCACAGCGGAAAGCACCTTCGTCTTTTCGGCCGTCAGGTCGGCGGCGGAGAAGGAGACCGGCTCCTCCATGGCGGTCAACGCCATAAGCTGCAGCAAGTGGTTCTGGATGATGTCACGTGCTGCGCCGATGCCATCGTAATAGCCGGCGCGACCGGCCACGCCGATGTCTTCGGCATGCGTGATCTGCACGTGATCGACGTAGTTGTTGTTCCAGATCGGCTCGTACATGGCGTTTGCGAAGCGCAGCGCCAGCATGTTCTGTACGGTTTCCTTGCCAAGGTAGTGGTCGATGCGGAATACGCTCGACGGGTCGAACACCTCGGAGACCACACGGTCAAGTTCCTTGGCGCTGGCCAGATCATGACCGAATGGCTTTTCGATGATCACACGACGCCAGGCGCCTTCCGAAGACTTCGCCAGGCCGCAGTCGGCCAGCTGGCGGGAGACCTGTGGAAATGCGCGTGGCGGCACCGACATGTAGAAGGCGTGGTTGCCTCGGGTACCGCGGTCGCGGTCAAGTTCGGCCACGGTATCGGAAAGACGCTCGAACGCCTTCGGATCGTCGAACGTGCCCTGTACGAAGCGGATGCCGTCAGCCAGCTGCTTCCAAGTCGATTCCTTGAACGGCGTGCGGCAATGTGCCTCGACGTTTTCCTTGACGAACTCCTTGAAATGGTCCTCGGTCCAGTCGCGGCGCGCAAAGCCGGTCAGGCCGAAGCTCGGCGGCAACAAGCCGCGGTTAGCCAAGTCGTAGATTGCCGGAAGCAGTTTGTTACGTGACAGGTCGCCGGTTACGCCGAAGATCACGATGCTGCACGGTCCCGCGATGCGTGGAAGCCGCAGATCACGTGGATCTCGCAAAGGATTTGTCCACGTGCCGGAGGTGTCAAGCACGGATGAAACGGTTTCAGTCATGCAATTCATAGTAACGCGTGGATCCTCTCCATGTCATGACAATTCCAACAGTCAAGGTTTTGTGTCTTGTGGCTTCCCGCAAATCATCGGCGATTCGCGGAAAGCCGTTCCGAAAGTCACAGCGAATAGCGCAACCAGACCGCGCCGTCGTCATAAGGAGTGACGGATTCGAGTTTCAGGGCGACGGGCCTGTGGTTCATCGGCAGTCCATCGAAGGCGGCGGACATGCCTTTGCGGCCATCGATGCCGGGGCCGATCAGGATGCTCACCTCGTCGAGCAGTCCGGCGTCGAGAAATCCGCCGTTGATGGTGCCTCCGCCGACTACGGCCATGCGTTCCACGCCGAATTCCTCGTTGAGAATCTCGCTGGCGCGTGCCAGGTCGATGCGGTCGCGTCCCGTGGCGATCCACGAGATGTTGCGTGAATCCAGGAATGCCAGATAGTCCTCGGATACCTGCTCGCAGGTCAGGATCACCAGTGGCTTGGCGCTGCCGGAATCATCCGACCAGCTCAGCGTGCCTCTGGTGTCGGGAATCACGTTGTACCCTTCGGCATCGGTCTTCTTGGAGAAGGCCTCATGGCCGAGCGGCTTGCCGGTGCCGTGGAATTTCCCGGAGGCCATCTCCAGCTGTGCGGTGACGCGTCCGCTTACACGGGTCGGGGCGTTCAGCGCCGCCAGCGTCTCATAGTATTCATGATTGCCTGCCAGTCGCACGGTCATGCCGCAGTCGATGCGGCCATCGATCGACATCATCATGTGGCATACGATGTAAGGTTTGCTCATGGTGTTCTCGTTCCTTTCCCTTGGTATGCCTGGAAGCCTACGACAAAGTGTTTCGCATATCCAATGTCGATGAAACATGTCGATTCATGCAATTCCGTTATTGAATCTGTGTGGTTGAAGGCGTCTGATATCGTCCGGCATGACTCCTGCAATGCCAGCTGGAACACGGGGAACGGGCGTATGCGGAAGAAGAGGCGTTGAAGGGTGGGGTTGCCTAGCCCCTTCGTTTCGGATCGCCACCATTCATGAATGCGGCGAGGCGACGGGTCAGGCAGCGGGGGAGTACTCGTTCGGTGAGGGCGCCGGATTTCGTGAACATGCTGTGGTAGGCAAGTGTTCGACCCCGCAACATCTTGTGGTATGCGTAGGTGGCGAGCTGACGGGCCGTGGCGGGTCTGGTCATGGTGAAGAAGTTACGTCCGCTCATTTTTGCGGCTTTCTCGAAACCGGTTGCGGTCGGACCGGGGCATACGCAGGTCACGGTCACGCCGGTGCCGCGCAGTTCATACGCCACCGCTTCGGACAGCGAACGTACGAACGCCTTTGACGCGAAATACATGGCCATATACGGTCCGGCCATCATGGAGGCGACTGATGAGACGTTGAGAATCCTCCCCGCACCGGCATCGCGCATGTCCCGCCCATATCGGTAGGTGAGTTCGGCCAGTGCGTTCATGTTGAGTTGCATCATCTCATGCTGTCGGCGCCAAGTGCCGTCCAGAAACCCAGTCCATTCACCGAATCCGGCGTTATTGACCAGATGGTCGATGATGAAGCCATGCGAGGTCGTGTAGTCGTACAGTTTCAGCGGGGCGTCGTTTTCGCTCAGATCGATGGCGAACGTTTCGACGTGCACGCCGTAACGTCGTTCTAGGAGGCTTTTCACCTCGGCGAGTGCGGTTCGATTCCTGGCCGTGATTACCAGATCGTGCCCATCCGCCGCGAACAGTGAGGCCAGCTCTCGCCCGATGCCACTGGATGCTCCTGTAATCAACGTGTATCCCATGCCAGCTCCTTCGTCCAGGCCACCTTGATCGTTGTATCACCACTATAGGTGGCGGATGCTTTCACCATCAAAGCCAAATAACCTTGGACACATACCCCCTAACCTTAGGATGAGTCGAAGAATCTGCCATCTATAAGCCAAATGGGTATCCGTCGATGGTGGGGTTGACCTGCATCTGGATGACCTTGTATGTTGTGAAGCGTGGATAAGTTCAAGACGCATTACGATTCGCCGATTGGCGGCATTACGATGATTGCGGACGGCGAAGCGCTACTGGGACTGTGGTTCGACGGGCATACGGAAGATGCTGACGATGACAATGCGGTATGGACGGACGACCTGCCGATTTTCGGACTCGCCTTTCGTTGGCTGGATGAATATTTCGCAGGGCGTAAGCCGAAAGTGCATGTGCCGATTCGACTGGAGGGTACGCCGTTTCGTGAGGAAATCTGGGCGTTGCTGCGGGAGGTCCCCTATGGCGAGACCGTTTCGTACGGTGAGCTTGCGCACCGGTTGGAATCGAAATGTGCCGACGGCCGCAAGGTTTCGGCGCGGGCCGTCGGCGGTGCGGTGCACCACAACCCGGTTGGCATCATAGTGCCATGCCACCGTGTCATCGGTGCTGACGGCAGTCTTACCGGTTATGCGGGCGGTCTCGATGTCAAAGCCCGGCTTCTCCGGCTTGAAGGTGTGCTGGAAAAGCCGGACTGATGACGAAGGGTCATAGACCGGCCTTGGCAATCCATTCACTGACCGCCTTGGCGGTTTTGTCGGCGTTGTTCTGCGCATCGGTGCCGCGCACGGCAAGACCGGTCTTCACGATTGCGCCGGTGGCGTCAGCGATGTTGTTTGGGGTCGATCCCAAACCGCTACCTTCGTGCGTGCAGAACGGATGGATGGTCTTGCCCGCCCAATCGCGTCCTTCGAGGAACGTGTATATCGGCATCGGCGCATCGCCCCACCAGATTGGGTAACCGAGGAATATGGTGCCGGCCGATTCCAGGGCATCGGCGTCGCCGTTGAGCGTGATTTGCGGGCGGGCGTTGTCTCGTCGCTCGTCCTGTGCCACGCTGGTGGCCTCGTCATAGCCTTCCGGATAGGGTTCGTTGCGGGTGATCTCGATGAGCGGAGCGTCGGTCTCTTCGGCGATCGCCTCGGCAAGTTTCGCCGTGTTGCCGACTTTCACGTTGCCCACGCCGTAATTCTCGCCGGCGCGGGAAAAATACACCACTACCATGCTGCTTCCTTTCGATGAATTGGTTGCTGTTTGTCTGGATGATTCGGGCTTCGTATCGGGTATCGATCCGCATCCGCCGAGTGCGAGTGCGGTGATGCACAGACAGGTCGAAAGTGCTTTGCGAGCGTTCATGGTCTTCCGCCGTCCCAACGTCATGGGGCTTTCGTGGTCAGGCCAGTGACTGGATCGTGTCGAGATCCCTGAGCACGCGTTTGGGCTGGGCGGAGAGCGGGAAGTTTGCCTCGTCATGCACGCCGTCGAACGAGCCGGCCGCATCCGGCTCCAAGCCTTCGAACAGGGGAGACAGGTCGGCTTGTGCCGGGCCTTGCTCGGCGATAAGCTCCAACGTTTTGTGGTCGGCTTCGTCGCTGCCCAGCGCCGACACCAGTACGCGCGCAATCTGTGCGCGTGCGACTGCGCCGTCTTCGGGACTTGCGTGACGATGCGTGTCACCCTGCAGGAATACGAGTCGTTGCTGGTCGGAATCGTTGTAGTCGAACCAGCCGGGGCGCACGATGGTGTATTCGTTGCCGCTGGTGCGCACCAGACGTTCGGAACGTCGTTTCCAATCGTGCGCCTGATAGTCACGGTTGTATTTCGAATCCATGTAGGTCACGCCGATCGCCGTCATCAGGGCGATGCGCACCTTACGCCCATCCAAGGCGAGCAGGGTGTTGCGCACCGCGCCGTAATCGATCTTTTCGATCATCGAAGGACCGTCGTGCGCACCCATGGTGAATACGATGCCATTGATGCCGTCCAATGCGCTTTTCAGTGATTCGATGCTGGTCAAATCGCCTTCGAACATGTTTACACGGGCATCAAAGTGTGCGCGACTTGTGTCACGCACCAAGGCGCGCACCTGATAGCCCTGGGCCAATCCTTCTGCCACGGCTAGCCGCCCGATGCTGCCGGTTGCACCGACAAATAGAACATGGGTTGGTTTGGTCATTTCAATTCCTCCGATGATGAGCGCTGCGTACTGCTGTCATCGTATGGTCGGAAGGAAGATATAACAAATACAAATCAGCAATAGTAATTAATCGAAAAAATGCATATACTTAATGTGTTGATGCATGGTGGGCGGCGGAACGAGACGATTATGGAAATCAAAATATTGCGCAATTTTATCGCGGTAGTGCAGGAAGAGGGCGTCACCGCCGCCTCCGACGTACTGCGTATCAGCCAGCCGGCGTTGTCTCGGCAGATCAAAGACCTGGAAGAAGAGATGGGTGCCACGCTGTTCGTACGAGGCAATCGTGGGCGTGCGTTGGAGCTGACGCATGAAGGGCAACTGCTGTACCGGCGTGCGCGCGAAATCGTGGAGCTCGCCGACCGCACCAAATCCGAAATCGCTTCTGGCGAGGAGATTGAGGGCGATGTGCATATCGCGGCCGCTCAATCTTCGGTCATGGATGTGCTTGCCAAGGCCGCCGTGCATGTTCGGGAGCTGCATCCCGGCATCCGTGTGCAGCTGCATGATGACTACGGCGAAAACATCGTGGAACGGCTTAACAATGGGTTGGCCGATTTCGGTGTGCTCGTGCAGCCGACCGATATGGGCCGCTATGACCATTTTCCGTTGCCGGGCGGAGATCAGATGGGCGTGCTCATGCGATCGGACGATCCGTTGGTGGCGAAGGATGGGATCCGTGCCGAAGACCTGCAGGGATTGCCGATGATCGTACCGAAGGGCGCGTTGGTCAGGCGTGACCTGTCGGGTTGGTATGGTGCCGATTTAAGGCCTTACCACATCGTCGGCACCATGAATCTGGCCTATAACGCCAGCCGATTCGTGCGTGCCGGATACGGCTATGCCATGAGCCTCGGAGGATTGGTGGACACGGGCGAGGGAAGCGGACTATGTTTCCGTCCGTTTGACCCACCCGTACATGTCGCGCTCCATATGGCGTGGAAGAAGGACCAGCCGCTTACCCCGTCCGCACAGGCCTTCCTTACCTGTGTACGCGAGGTGGTGGCGAAGATGGCCGAAGGCTAGGTGGGTGTTCCGGGACGGAGGAATCCGCCATCCGGCCGGGGCTACTCCTGCTGCTCGTTCGGATCGAGCATCTTGATGACCTTTGCGGGGGTTCCTACGGCGACCCCATAGTCGGGAACGTCTTTGGTGACGACGGCGCCGGCGCCGACCACCGCGTATTCACCGATGGTCACACCGGGGCAGATGGTTACGTTCATGCCGATCCACGCGTTTTTCTTGATGGTCACCCTGCCATAGGTATACATGGAATGGCGCGCGTTGAAATCATGGTTGATGGTCGCGATGCGAACGCCCGGCGCCACTTGTACTCCGTCGCCGAACTCAATGCCGCCCGAAGCGGACAGGATGGCGGAATGATTGATGAACACGCCTTTGCCAAACGTCACGCGGTTGCCGAAGTCGCAGGTGAACGGCGTCAGGATGCGCACATCGTCGAGCTTGCGGCCGAACAGCTCCTCGAGATGACCGACGTAGCTTGGGTCGTCGGGCAGGGTTGCGTTCGCTTTCGCGCACAGCGTACGGGCGCGCATCATCTCGTCGACCGCCTCTTTGAAGTACGGTTCGCGGTTGTCGGTCGGACCGCCTTGGTCCATCAGTTCGTATACATGGCCTTTGCCGTATTCCATCATGAAATCCTTCGAATCGTATTTTGCCGATGTTGGTGCGGACCTCATTATGGAACCGAAATCGCAGGCAAACCAATGTGCGTGATGGGCGCGTTGACATGCGTTTTATGCATGCCAACGCAAATCCATGCCTGACGACCGAGGCGGATGCCGGACGAGAGTCAGTCGACCAGCGCCGCCGGATACTGGGCGACGGCCTGATCGATCTGCGCCTCGGTGGAGGTGGCGACGCCCTGAATCAGGAACGGCTTGAGATATGTGGCATGCACGTGGCGGAACGTCGTTTCGAACGGGGAGAGCAGCTCCTCCATGGTACGTACGTGGCTGCCTTCACGGGTATACGAATCCGCCGGAGAACCGGTGGAGACGGCCACCATGAATTCCTTACCTTCCAGTGCGTGTCCACCGCCATACGCCCAACCGGCCTGCAGCACCGCATCCTCCCATTGTTTGAGCAATGCGGGGGAGCTATACCAATAGAAGGGGAATTGCAGCACGATACGGTCATGCGATTCGATGAGCTTCTGCTCGCGCTCCACATTGATGTGGAAATCCGGATATTCGGCATACTCGTCGATTACGGTTACGTCACCGGTCTCATTGGCGATGTCCATGAGCTTGCGATTGACCTGCGACTTTTCCAGATGCGGATGGAACACCAGTACCAGCGTCTTCATCGATACTCCTTAGCTTTGCGGGTCCACAGTGGTGGATTCATATATGAGCATAGTAGGGTGGCCGCCCTTATTAAACCCGTCATAAGCAGCGTCGATAGTCGATGGGCGTTTGTGCGACGATGGTGCCATTAGTGTGATTCTCGAAGGATTCGTCGGGCGCGATGATGAAGGAGGAGATGCCGGTGCGGCAGGGGGAAGGCGTGAAGACCAGGGCCTTGCGGGCCGCCGTGCCCAAGGTGCTGCCGATTTGCATTAGCTTCTTTTTCCTTGCCATGTCGTATGGCCTGCTGATGGGCACCCGGGGTTTCTCGTTCCTGTGGCCCATGTGCATGAGTGCGTTCATCTTTACGGGCTCCATGGAATTCGTTACCGTGAACCTGCTGGTCTCCGCCTTCAATCCCCTCGCCACACTGATGCTTGCGGTGATGATGGGCACCCGTCATGTGTTTTACGGCATCTCCATGCTTGGCAGATTCAAGAGCATGGGGCTGAAGAAGCCGTACCTTATCTACGCCATGTGCGATGAAACCTTCGCCGTCAACAATAGCGTACGGATTCCCGATGGTGTGGATCGTGGCTGGTTTTACTTCTTCGTATCGCTGCTCGATCAGTCATCATGGGTCCTTGGAGCCACCGTCGGCGGCATCGTCGGCGGACGGCTGACCTTCGATACCTCCGGATTGGATTTCGTGATGACCGCGTTGTTCGTGGTCATCTTCGTGGACCAATGGATGAATTCGAAGCGCAGAAGTCATATGGCCGCTTTGACCGGCATCGTCGTGCCGGTCATCTGCCTGGCGCTGTTCGGAGCCGACGATTTCATGATTCCCTCGTTGCTCGCCATGCTGGTGATGTTTCTCATGGTCCGGCCGTATCTTGGCGATTTGAAAACCGACGGGGGATTCGACGAACGGGAGAATCGCGCGAGATGATCATGACTACCTGGCAGGGCATCGTAACTGTGCTGATGGCGGTGCTCGGCACCGTCGTCACTCGATTCCTGCCGTTCCTGCTGTTCCCCGAATCCAAACAACCGCCACGTGTCATTGAGTATCTTGGCAAAGTGTTGCCGTATGCCATGACCGGCCTGCTTGTCGTCTATTCGTTGAAGGGAGTACAGCCGCTTTCCGGCAGCCACGGCATTCCCGAGGCGATCGCCATCATCGTGATCGTGTTGCTGCACCTATGGAAGAGGAACATGCTGCTGTCGATTGCGGGCGGCACCATCGTCTACATGCTGCTCATCCAACTGATATTCGTCGCGTAGATGCGAGCATGATGTGGTGTGGCGCTGTCATCATCGAACGAGTGTGGCGACAGAGCGGTCCGTAACAATTGCGGGCCATCCCGTCCATAGCCCCCCTGGCATGTCCCATATCGTGAGAAGTAACTCAGAAATACATTTCTCTCGCTTACGCTGTTGCCTTAGCCACAAGCAAGAAGGGTTCGATTACTCGAATCCGGCTAAACCCAACAGTTAATTGAGAGAGAACGATAATGACTAGTGCAGCAAGCACTGCCGGCGCCCAGGTCCCTGCGCCCGGCAAGCTGGAGTTCAAGGATGACTATACGCCGGAAGAGGCGCAACGCGTCATTCGCAATTCGAAAGGCCTACCGGTCGGCGTGAAGCCGAAGATGGTATGGACTTGGCCGAAGGCCCTGCTGTGGGCCGCCATTTCCATTGTGTGCGCCATTGGCTGGGCCATTCTGGCCGTGTCCCGTGGCGAGCAGATCAGCGCCATCTGGTTCGTGGTCGTGGCCATCTGCTCCTATGCCATCGCATACCGTTTCTATGCGTATTACATTCAGATTAGAATCATGCGCACCGATGACGCGAACGCCACCCCGGCCGAGCGTGTGCATGATGGCGCCAACTTCGAACGCGCCGATCGCCGCGTACTTTTCGGACAGCACTTCGCCGGCATTTCCGGCGCGGGCCCGCTCGTCGGCCCGATTCTGGCCGCTCAGATGGGTTATCTGCCGTCCGTGCTGTGGATCATTCTCGGCGTGATCTTCGCCGGTGCCGTGCAGGACATGCTCATGCTGTGGATTTCCGCCAAGCGCCGCGGCCGTTCCTTCGGCCAGATGGCCGCCGACGAGATGGGCAAGTTCGGTGGCATGGTGCTGTCGATCTTCCTGGTCGTCATGACCGCCATCGCCATGGCGTTCCTCGCCCTTGTGGCCATCAAGGCCATGGCCGCCTCGCCGTGGGCCGTGTTCTCCATCGGCATGACCATCCCGATCGCACTGATCATGGGTTGCTACCAGCGCTTCCTGCGTCCGGGCCGCGTCATCGAAACCACTGTCCTCGGCTTCGTGCTGCTCGTGCTTGACATCGTGGCCGGTGGCTGGATCGCCGATTCCCCGGTGCTTGCTCCGATCTTCACCCTGTCCGCCAAGGAACTGGTCATCGCTCTGGTGATCTACTCCTTCTGCGCGGCCGCTCTGCCGCACTGGTTGCTTGTCACTCCGCGAGACTATCTGTCCACCTTGATGAAGATCGGCACCTTGGTGCTGCTCGTCATCGGCATCATCATCGCCAATCCGTCAGTCAAGGTGCCGGGTCTGACCGAGCTCGCCTCCACGTCGACCGGGCCGACCTTCTCCGGCAATCTGTTCCCGTTCCTATTCATCACCATCGCCTGCGGTGCCCTTTCCGGCTTCCACGGCGCAGTGAGCTCCGGCCTGACCCCGAAGGCCTTGGAGAAGGAGAACCAGATCCGCATGATCGGCTACGGCTCCATGCTGGTCGAATCCTTCACCGCCGTCATCGCACTGATTGCGGCCATCACCATTTCCCAGGGCGTGTACTTCTCCACCAACATGTCCGCAGCCCAGATCTCCGCCGCTTCCGGTGTGACCATCACTTCCACCTCCACCGCCGACGAGCAGGCCGATGCCGCCGTCAAGGCAGTGGATTCGATGAAGGTCTCCGACATCGAAGGCAACCAGATGAAGGTCACCTGGGATTCCGAGGACTCCAACGGCGACGTCAAGACCTATGAAGGCGCCGAGGCCCTGAAGCAGGCCGCTTCCGATATCGGTGAGAAGTCCATCGTGTCCCGTACCGGTGGCGCCACCACCTTCGCCATGGGCATGGCCTCCTTCCTGAAGTCCTATCTCGGTGGACAGAACTCCATGGCCTTCTGGTACCACTTCGCCATCATGTTCGAAGCGCTGTTCATTCTCACCACCGTCGACAACGGCACCCGCGTCGCCCGCTATCAGATCGGCGAGATGCTTGCCAACGCCAAGAGGCTCAAGAAGTTCGGCGATCCGACTTGGCGTCCGGGCAACATCATCACTACGCTGATCGCCACTGCGTTGTGGGGCACCATGCTGTACATGGGCGTTTCCGACGCCAACGGCGGCATCAATGCCATGGTTCCGATCTTCGGCATCTCCAACCAGCTACTTGCCGCCGCCTGCTTCATGTTGGTGACGGTATGCGTGGTCAAGATGGGCCGCGCCAAGTACGCATGGATTCCGGTCGTGCCGCTGGTGTGGGACGTGGCCGTGACTTTCACCGCCGACTTCCAGAAGATCTTCGATTCCAAGATCGGCTATTTCGCCGCGGCCAAGACCTGGCAGACCAAGATCGACTCCGGAGAACTGACTGGCGAGGCATTGGCCAATGCCAAGGCATCGCTGTCCAACGCCTATCTCGACGGCGTGCTGTCCGTGTTCTTCTTCATCATGATGGCCACTTTCCTGATTTGCGGCGTCGTGGTAATCGTGAAGACCCTCAAGGCGGGCAAGTTCGGTGTGGAAACCACGTCCGAGGATCCGTTCGTCGAATCCGAATGGTTCGCTCCGTCCAGCCTGATCGCCACATCTCTCGAGAAGAAAGTCGCCCGCGAGTATGCGGCCAAGTCCTATGAGCTGGCCCACGAAAGCAAGGCGGCCGCCTGATGTCGCGACGGTTGGTGGCGACGCTGTCCAAGGCGTGGCGTGGCGTGGTCTGGTACATGCGGGAGATCAGCGGCGAAGCAAGATACGATCATTATCTTGAGCACTTCGCCGCCGAACATCCCGATGAACGGCCATTGAGCGAGAAGGAGTTCCTGCTCGCCCGCGAAGCCTATGACAGGGAGCATCCCAACACCAGCTGCTGTTGCTGACAAGGCATGATGAGCGTCCCCGTTTCCCGATTTGGGAACGGGGACGCTTCCATATGGTGGACGATTGCATGCGGATACGCACTGAATTCGGTGCAACGAGATTGATGGCAACCGTCGTTTCATCATGAACCATTCGGGCTCTGACACGCGTTCCTTGCCTGTCTGTAGGCTGGAAACATGTCTTTCTTCGATATGTTTGGCCCCCTGTTCGATCCTTCGGAAGGTGCGAACCGTTCCGACAGGCAACGTTCCTCGAATGATGATCCGATCATCCTCAATGTCGAGACCGATGGCGACACCACTTCGCGGTCCGGTTCGAGCGTGCCTCCGAAAGGTCCTTCCCGTCCGCGTATCGCCCAGCGTCCCAACCGCCCCCGAAAAGGAGCATCGCGCGGCAACAAGATTCTCATCGGCATAGTTCTGGCCTTGGCCATCGTCGTCGGCCTGTTTTTCGCATTGGCGCAGTTCATCACCGATGTCATGTGGTACGACCAACTTGGTTTCCAAAGTGTGATATGGACGCAGCTGGGCACCAGGATCGGTCTGTGGATCGCCTATGCGCTGTTGCTTGCCGGTGTCAGCTTCATATCCGCAACCTTGGCGATTCGGGCGCGTCCGGACGCAGCCGACGGCTCCACCATCCGTGTCAAGGGCGACACCATCGAAATAGGCAAGGGCGTGAGTTCCAGAAACGCCCGTCGCGTGGCCGTGGTCGTCTCGCTGATCGTAGGCCTGATCTTCGGTGCACAGTTCAACTCGAACTGGTCCGAAATCCTGCTCATGTTCAATGCGCAGAGCTTTGGTACCACCGATCCGCAATTCGGACTTGACAACGGCTTCTACGTGTTCGTGCTGCCTGGACTGCGTCTGATCATGTCGGCCGTATCGCTGTTGTTGCTCGCCGGCATCATTTTCTCCGTCATCACGCATGTGCTCATGGGCGGCATCCGCATCACCATGCCGGTCAACGGCCGTGGTCTGTTTAACATCACCAAGCGTGCCCGCCGTCAGATCGGCATCTGGCTGATGCTCAACATGTTCGCTTGGGCCGCCAACCAGGTGGTCGGCGTGTTCTCCACCCTCACGACGGAGGGTAGTCGCATTACCGGCGCGACCTACACCACGGTGAACGCCACCATTCCGGTCACCTTCGTCATGGCCGCCATCACCGTCATCCTCGGTGTGGTGTTGGGCATATGGATTATGAAATCCCATGCTCTGGAAGGCCAGGCTCCTATCGCCGTGCGTGCCTCCGAAGCGTTGAAGGCGTGGAAGGTACCGACCGTGGCCATCGCATCCGCCGTTGTCGTCAGCCTGGTGCTCACCGTCGCATGGCCCATGCTGTTGCAGCGTTTCCGTGTCAATCCGAACGCACAGGAGATGGAATCCACCTACATCCAGCGCAACATCGACGCCACTCGCGTCGCTTACGGCCTGAACAAAGTGAAGACCGAGCAATATAAGGCCACCACCGAAGGCGAGGCCGGCGCGTTGGCCGATTCCGCCGAATCCACCGCGCAGATCCGACTGCTTGACCCGCAGATCGTCTCGCCGACCTTCAAGCAGCTGCAGCAGTCCAAGCAGTACTACACCTTTGCCGACACGCTGTCGGTCGACAAATATGAGGTGGACGGTGTGAGCCAAGACACCGTCATCGCGGCCCGCGAACTTGATCTTGACGGCCTTGACAACCGTAATTGGGTGAATGACCATACCGTATACACGCACGGTTATGGCGTGGTCGCCGCCTATGGCAACAAGGTGACCAGCGATGGCCAGCCGAAGTTCTTCGAATCCGGCATCCCCACCCAAGGCAAACTGACGGATTCCGAACAATACGAGCCACGCATCTATTTCTCCCCGAACGCCTCCGAATACTCCATCGTGGGCGCTCCTGACGGCACCAAATCCTGGGAATTCGACTACCCGACCGGCTCTGAAGGTGCCACCAACACCTTCAAGGGCGATGGTGGTCCGAAGATCGGCAACATCTTCTCCCGTCTGCTGTATGCGATTCGTTTCGGTTCCGATCAGATTCTCTTCTCCGATCGTGTGAACGCCAATTCGCAGATTCTCTACGATCGTTCCCCGAAGGAACGCGTGGCCAAGGTCGCTCCGTACCTGACCCTTGACGGCCGCGTGTATCCTGCCGTGGTCGACGGGCGTGTGAAGTGGATCGTCGACGGCTACACCACCTCCGATGCCTACCCATACTCGCAGATGACCGATTTGGGAGATGCGACCAAGGACTCCACCACGGAGACCTCGTCCACCGTCACGGGTTTGAATTCGCAGAACGCCAACTATATCCGTAATTCGGTGAAGGCCACCGTCGACGCTTATGACGGTTCGGTGGATCTGTATGTGTGGGACGAATCCGATCCGGTCATCAAGGCATGGGAACAGATCTTCCCCGGCCAGTACCATCAGCTTTCCGAAATCTCCGGCGATCTGATGAGTCACCTGCGTTATCCGGAAAGTCTGTTCAAGGTACAGCGTGAGCTGCTCGCCAAGTATCATGTGTCTTCCGCGAACCAGTTCTTCTCCGGCGAGGACTTCTGGCAGACCCCGGTCGATCCGACCGAATCGCAGCAGGCCCAGCAGCGTGACATTCTGCAGCCGCCGTATTACCTGACCTTGCAGACCGGCGGATCCAACGAGCCGGTGTTCTCGCTCACCTCATCGTATATTCCGGCAGGTTCCTCGACACGAGAGATCCTGACCGGCTTCCTGTCGGTCGATTCCGATGCGGGCAACGAGAAGGGCAAAATCGGTTCGAACTATGGCACCATCCGATTGCAGGAGTTGCCGAAAGACTCCAATGTGCCCGGTCCGGGACAGGCACAGAACAACTTCAACGCCTCGGCAGACGTATCCAAGGAATTGAACCTGCTCGAATCCGGTTCCACCAACGTTCAGCGAGGCAATCTCCTCACCTTGCCGCTTGGCGGTGGTCTGGTGTACGTCCAGCCGGTGTACGTGAAATCCTCCGGTTCCACGAGCTTCCCGCTCCTGAAGAAGGTGCTTGTGGCCTTCGGTGATCAGGTCGGGTTCGCCAACACCTTGGACGAGGCGCTTGATCAGGTGTTCGGCGGCAATTCCGGAGCATCCGCCGGTGACGCCGAGAACGTCGAAGGCGGTACTTCATCCGGTAAGACGGATGGCAAAACCGACTCCAGCGGCCAGCAGGGTGATACCTCGCAAGGCGGATCCACGGATTCGAGCACCGGAAATGACACGAGCGGCACGGCAAGCGGCGATTTGAAGAACGCGCTGAACGATGCCGCCCAAGCAATGAAGGATTCCGACGCCGCCATGAAGAAGGGTGACTGGAGCGCCTACGGTGAGGCGCAGAAGAAGCTGCAGGAAGCCTTGAACAAGGCCATCGAACTCGAGCAGTAGCTTCCCTGTGCGTCTTTTCGGAGAGGAGTCGTGTCCGCGAGTGTGGATGCGGCTCCTCTTTCGTTATTCGGGAACGCTATGGTAGGCAACCATGACCGAATATACCTATCGAATCGCCGGTGAGCACGACCTCAGGGCCATCACCGACATCTATAATGCCGCCGTCATCGCCGGCGGTTCCTCAGCCGACCTTTCACCGCGCACCCTTGAACAACGCAAGGTCTGGGTCGAATCGCACCAAGATCCATATGCGGTGTTCGTCGTCGAAGCGGCGGATGACGACGGTAACCCGCAGGCGGTCGGTTTCGGTGCGTTGTCCGTGTTCTATGACCGTGCCGGCTACGACGGCGTCACCGATCTGGCCTACTACGTCGATCCTGCATGGCAGGGCAAGGGCGTGGGTACCTACACCCTGACGAAGTTGCTTGAGGAATGCCGCAAGCGTAATATGCGCAAGGCCTGCGGCATCATCTTCGCCGACAATGCCGGCTCCATCGCGCTGATGAGGCGTTTCGGCTTCACTCAATTCGGCCTGATGCCGGCGGCCGCCACCGATTCCACCGGCACCATGCGTGACATGAGTTACTGGTATCTCGACCTGTAAGTACAATTTTCCCGGTCAACGACAGAGGAAACAGTAGAACGGGAACGTAGGAAAGAACGATGGCATCTGATTTCTGGCTGATTGCAGGATTGGGCAATCCGGGCTCCAAGTACGAAGGAACGCGCCACAACATGGGATTCATGACAGCCGACCTGCTGGCGGAACGCTGGTCGGTCAATTTCTCCGATCACAAGGGGCTGGCCATGCTCGGCAAAGGCATAATGAACCTGTCGGGCCGCAATGTGAAGTTCTTTCTGGCCAAACCGCTGACCTACATGAACGATTCCGGCAATGCGGTGGCTTCCATCAGCTCGTACTACCAGATTGAACCGAATCATATCGTGGTAGTCCATGACGACATGGACCTTGATTTCGGCCGCATCAAGGTCAAGTCCGGAGGCTCCGCCGGCGGACACAACGGCATCAAGTCCATTGATCGTTCGCTTGGCACGCCGAAATACGCCCGTGTGCGTATGGGTGTCGGCCATGCCCAACGCGGTGCGCACGCCCACGACAATACGGTGAACTGGGTGTTGGGCGGATTCGGGCCGGACCAGCGCAAGCAGTTGCCTGAATTCCTTGCCGATGGCGCCGATGCGGCCGAGACCATCATCTTCGACGGTCTCGCCAAGGCTCAGGAGCAGTTCAATGGCCGCTGAGCTGTCCGGCATCCTTGACGTACTGGAAACGGATGACGATTTCCGTGCGCTGATTTCCGGTGAGGTCGAGGAACCGGAATCCGACATCGATCCCAGCATCACCGTAGGCGTTCCCGAAGGTCTACGGCCGGCTCTGGCGGCCGGTGCCGCCGGCAGCAGGCCGGTCGTGCTCGTTGTCGCTTCCGGGAGGGAGGCGGAGGAGACGGTCGAGGCGATTCGTTCCTGGTACGGTGGCGACCCGCAGGATGTGGCCCAGTTGGAGGCTTGGGAAACGTTGCCTCATGAACGTCTGTCTCCCCGTGCCGATACGGTGGCCAGCCGCATGGCGGTGTTCCGCAGGTTGAAACACCCCGAAGAGGGGAATGCCATGTTCGGTCCGATCCGCATTCTGGTAATGCCGGTGCGATCCCTGATTCAGCCGGTAGTGGCCGGTCTTGGCGACATCGAACCGCTGGTATTCACGCAAGGCGAGGAATTGGCGCTCGATGAAGCGTCGAAACGATTGGTGGAGAGCGCCTATACGCGTGTGGACCTTGTGATGGACCGTGGAGAATTCGCCGTGCGTGGAGGCATCATCGACGTATTTCCGCCGACGCTGCCGCATCCGGTGCGTATCGAATTCTTTGGTGACGAAATCGATGCCATCAAGCAGTTCCATGCTTCCGACCAACGTACGTACGGAGAGCCGCTGGAGAGCGTCTGGGCCACGCCATGCCGTGAATTGCAACTGACGGACGTCGTTCGCGATCGGGCGAAGTCCCTGATCGGTTCCATTCCCAACGCCGAGGATATGCTGGAATCCATCGCCAACGCCATTGCAGTAGAGGGTATGGAATCGCTGTTGCCGGCGCTCGTCGACGACATGGAATCGGTGCAGGGCATGTTGCCGCCGAATGCGCTGATCATGCTTTCCGATCCGGAAAAACTGCGCAGAGGCGCCGATGATCTGGCCAAAACCGCCAACGAGTTTCTGGCTGCCAGCTGGCATGTGGCCGCGTCCGGTCATGGTAGTGGTGCGCCCATCACCTTCGATCAGGCGAATTTTCTTGACTTCGAAGAGACCATAACGTCTCTTGCGTTCTCGCAGCATGACGTTTGGAAACTCACCAGTTTCGGTGTGGATTCCAGTCTGCCCGGCCATGTACGAATCGATGCTTCGAATCCAGGCGAATATCGTGGTGACGAGCACAAGGCCGCCTCCGGCATTGAGGGGCTGCTCGCAGCTGGCTATGACGTGACCATCACGGCAGCCGCACAAGGCACGTTGGCCCGCCTGAAACGCGCCATCAACGAAACCGGCATCACCAACTTCGAGTGCGTGCGATCCCGTGCTATCGACGGATTCGTGGATAATGCGGCGAAAACAGCATTGCTGACCGAGCGTGACCTGACCGGCCGCACTTCGGCTGCGGGCCAGGCCAAAACCCCGAAGCGCCGGCGCAAGGCTATCGATCTGATGGAACTGAAATCCGGCGATTACGTGGTGCACGAGCAGCACGGCATCGGACGTTTCGTTGAAATGCGTCAACGTACTATCGGTACCGGCGCCAACAAAACCACCCGCGAATATCTGGTCATCGAATATGCGCCGAACAAACGCGGCGCCCCGGCCGACAAACTGTTCATCCCCACCGACCAGCTCGATCAGATCAGCAAGTATATCGGCGCCGAGGCGCCGAAACTCAACAAACTGGGCGGTTCCGATTGGGCGGCCACCAAAGCCAAGGCACGTAAACACGTGCACGAGATCGCCGAGGATCTGGTCAAACTGTACTCGGCCCGCCAGCGTACGCCCGGTTACGCCTTCGGCAAAGACACGCCATGGCAAAAGGAACTGGAGGATGCCTTCCCGTATCAGGAGACCGCCGACCAGCTCACCACCATCGACGAGGTCAAATCCGACATGGAACGATCCGTACCGATGGATCGTCTCATCTGCGGCGACGTCGGTTTCGGCAAGACGGAGATCGCCGTACGTGCCGCTTTCAAGGCGGTGCAGGATTCCAAACAGGTGGCCGTGCTCGTACCGACCACGCTGCTGGTGCAACAGCATTTCGAGACGTTCACCGAGCGCTATGAGGGCTTCCCGGTGAATGTGGCCGCAATGAGCCGATTCCAGACCGCCAAGGAAATCAACGACACCATTACGGGTCTGGAGGACGGCACCGTCGACGTGGTGATCGGCACGCATAAGCTGCTCAATCCGAAAATCAAATTCAAGGATCTGGGACTCGTCATCATCGACGAGGAGCAACGGTTCGGCGTCGAGCATAAGGAGACGCTCAAGGCGTTGCGCACCAATGTGGACGTGCTGAGTCTGTCGGCAACGCCTATTCCACGAACGCTTGAGATGGCCGTCACCGGCATCCGTGAGATGTCCACACTGGCCACGCCTCCCGAGGATCGTCTGCCGGTGCTCACCTATGTCGGCGCATATGAGGATGCGCAGATCACCGCAGCCGTACGTCGAGAACTGCTACGTGGTGGCCAGGTCTTCTACGTGCACAATCGTGTGCAGGACATTGCGTCCGTCGCGGCGAAGATTCATGAACTCGTGCCGGAAGTGCATGTCGGCATTGCGCACGGCAAGATGGGGGAGAAGCAGCTCGATGGCGTGATCCGTGACTTCTGGCATCGTGACATCGATGTGCTGGTATGTACCACGATTATCGAGACTGGTCTTGATATCTCCAACGCAAACACGTTGATCGTCGATCATGCCGATCGTTTCGGTCTCAGTCAGCTGCACCAGCTGCGAGGACGAGTCGGACGCGGCCGTGAACGCGCCTACGCCTACTTCCTTTATGATCCGGCCAAGCCGATGACCCAGCAGTCGCATGACCGTCTTGCCACCATCGCGCAGAACACGGCGCTCGGTTCCGGTTTCGACGTGGCCATGAAGGATCTGGAGTTGCGTGGCACCGGTAATCTGCTTGGCGATGAGCAGAGCGGGCATATCGAGGGTGTGGGTTTCGACCTGTATGTGCGCATGGTCTCCGAGGCCGTGGAACAGTACAAGGAGCCGGAACGCACCGAATCGGTGGCCGTGAGCATCGACCTGCCGATCGAGGCGTCCATTCCGGTCGACTATATCGATTCCGACAAGCTACGGCTTGAAGCCTATCGCAAGCTGGCCGCGGCCCGTACGGAAGGCGATCTCGAGGAACTGCGTGACGAGCTTGCCGACCGTTATGGCAGGCCGCCGGCCGAATTCGGCGCATTGTTCGACGTGGCTCGATTGCGGGCCAAGGCGCGAAGGCTTGGCATCACCGAGATCATCGCACAGGGCCGTAATGTGCGTGTGGCCAAGTTCGAGCCGCGTGAATCCGTGCAGCTTCGCATGGCCAGGATCTACAAGGGCATCCAGTACAGACCGGTCACCAAGACGTATCTGGTCCCCGCCCCCTTTGCAGGTTCGCTCGGGTCGAAGCCGATGGGCTCCGACGAGGTGGTGCAGTGGACGGATCAACTGTTGGACGACCTCGATTGGTCTCCCACCCCTCGCAAGTGAGGATGTCCGCAGATGTATGTGAGCGTTCACATGATTCGTGTCGGAAAAGTTTGCGCTACGTCCACAAAACGCACTATTCTAGGCATTGTCATCACAACCTAACGTTTATAAGGAGTAGTTGTGGCAGTAATTGAAAGCGTTTACGCGCGTCAGATTCTCGATTCCCGCGGCAACCCGACCGTTGAGGTCGTTCTCGACACCGAAGACGGTGCCCAGGGCCTGGGTCTCGTTCCCTCCGGCGCTTCCACCGGTGAAGCCGAGGCTTGGGAGCGTCGCGACGGCGACAAGTCCGTGTACATGGGCAAGGGTGTGCTCAACGCCGTCAAGGCCGTGAACGAAGAGATCGCTCCGAAGGTCATCGGCATGGACGCTTCCGATCAGCGCGCTCTCGACGAGGTCATGATCGAGCTCGACGGCACCCCGAACAAGGGCCGTCTGGGCGCCAACGCCATCCTCGGCGTGTCCTTGGCCGCTCTGTATGCTTCCGCTGAATCCACGGGCCAGCCGCTGTACCGCTACATCGGCGGCACCAACGGCCACATCCTGCCGGTTCCGAACATGAACATCATGAACGGTGGCGCTCACGCTGACTTCGCCACCGACATCCAGGAGTACATGATCTCCCCGTACGGCTTCGATACCTACAGCGAGGCTCTGCGCGCAGGCGTCGAGGTCTACCACACCCTGAAGAACGTCCTGAAGAAGGAAGGCCTGGCTACCGGCCTCGGCGACGAGGGCGGCTTCGCACCGAAGATGAAGTCCAACAAGGACTCCCTGAACTACATCATGGACGCCATCTCCGCCGCCGGCTATGAGCCGGGCAAGCAGATCGGCATCTCCCTCGACGTGGCCTCTTCCGAGTTCTACAACAAGGAGACCGGCAAGTATCACTTCGAAGGTGATGACCGTGAGGCCGGCTACATGCTCGACTTCTATGAGAACCTCATCAACGAGTACCCGATCGTTTCCATCGAGGATCCGTTCCAGGAAGAAGGCTGGGAAGACTGGGCCGCCATCACCGCCAAGCTCGGCGATCGTCTGCAGTTCGTCGGCGATGACCTGCTGGTCACCAACCCGGCGCGTCTGGCCAAGGGCATCGAGCTCGGCGCCGCCAACTCCCTGCTGGTCAAGCTGAACCAGATCGGTACCGTCACCGAAACCCTCGACGCCATCGAGCTGGCCACCAAGAACGGCTTCACCTCCATGGTCTCCCACCGTTCCGGCGAAACCCCGGACACCACCATCTCCGACCTCGCCGTGGCAAAGAACACCGGCCAGATCAAGACCGGTGCCCCGGCCCGTGGCGAGCGTATCGCCAAGTACAACCGTCTGCTCGAGATCGAGGAGGAGCTCGGCTCCACCGCTCAGTACGCCGGCTACAGCGCTTTCAAGGCTTGCAAGAAGTACATCGCCAAGTGAGACCGCGCTGGTAAGTGCTAGTTAAAATGCCCGCCGCATCCCTCGTCGAATGCGGCGGGTATTTTCATTGCTATGAGTACAAAGACACGCAGGACCGGCAAAGGCAAGTCCAAGGCGAAAGGCACGGCCCGATATAGCAGCGCAGGGCCGATCGCTTTTTTCGTGTCATTGTTTATCGTGGCGTTGGGGGCCATCCAGTTGGTGTCAACCTTCCATACCTACGCATTGAATCTGGCGGAACTCAACGGGCTGAAAAAACAGGAGGCGTCGCTGATCGCCCAGAAGCAGGAGCTGGAGAACGACATTGCGAGATGGGATGACAAAGCCTATGTAACGGCTCAGGCCCGCGACCGTCTTGGATTCGTTTTTCCGGGGGAGCAGGCCATCCGGGTGCAGCATCCCGAAGCCGTGACCGGCGAAAGCACCGCGAACGCCAATGACGCCTCACAGAGTAAGTCGCAGAAGACGTCGTTGCCGTGGTATAAGGAGATGGCTTATTCCTTCAAACAGGCCGATCAGGCCGATGACAAGAAGGCGGCTGCAAATGGCGGCACGACGGAAAGCAACGGACAGCAAGACGAATCATCCGCAGATACACAGAACAACGACCAATCACAGTCAGGAGCGCAATAGGAGTGACACAGGACATGACGATCATCGAACAAGCCGAAACCCTCGCGGCAAAGGTACTGGCCACCCCGGCGACCGATCAGGACATTGACACGGTGAACAAGCAGCTTGGTCGTTACCCGCGAGGCATGATCGCCGTCGGTGCCCGATGCGCGTGCGGACGCCCACTGGCTGTGGTGACCCGACCGTTGCTGCCTGGGGGAGTGCCCTTCCCTACGACCTGCTATCTTACCGGCCCCGAAGCGGTGAAGGCCATTTCCCATATCGAGGCTGAAGGCAGGATGAAGGAATACAACGACCTGCTGGCCGAAGATGCGGAGGTAAAGGCTCAATATGAGCGGGCTCATGAGCTGTATTTGGCGTTCCGTCACGAGATCGCCAAAGCCGTAGGCGATAGCGAGGAGCATATCGAGGGCACCAGTGCGGGTGGTATGCCGGTGCGCGTCAAATGTTTGCACGCACTGCTGGCCCAGACGCTGGTTATGGGGCCGGGTGCCAATCCGATCGGTGATCTCGCCCTTCAAGCCATTCGTGACGAATACGACCCGAACGTGTGCCGCTGTGCGGTCGATATCGAAGCGTGAACGTAAACCATAGTGAAAACCCAAGGTGAGAAGATGAAGTCTGTTACCGTTGCCGGCATCGATTGCGGCACGAACTCAATCCGTTTGAAGGTCTCCCGTGTGGATGAGAACGGCGTGGAAGACATCGTGCCCCGCATTCTGCGCGTAATCCGCCTGGGGCAGGATGTCGACAAGACCCACCGTTTCGCCGATGAGGCGTTGGAACGTGCCTATGCGGCCGCTCGTGAGTTCGCCGGGATATTGGCTGAACATCCGGTCGATGGCATTCGCTTCGTGGCTACTTCGGCCACTCGCGACGCCGAGAATCGTGAAGAGTTCGAGGATGCCATCGAGCGTATTCTCGGCGTCCGTCCGGAAGTCATTCCCGGAACGGAAGAAGCCGATCTGAGTTTCCTTGGTGCGACGAGCATCGTACGCAGGGATGTCGAAGCCCCATATCTGGTGGTCGATCTGGGCGGAGGCTCCACCGAACTGGTGCTGGGCGGTGACGGTGTGACCGAGCCGGTCACGCAGGTGCAGGCGGCCTTCTCCATGAACATCGGCTCGGTACGCATGACCGAACGCCATCTCAGGAACGATCCGCCGACCGAAGCGCAGATCGACGAAGCCATCCAAGATATCGACGAGCACATCGACGAAGCATTCCGGACCGTTCCCGCAGGCAAGGCACGCACCATCATCGGCGTGTCGGGCACGGTGACTACGATGACCGCACTGTCGATGGGGCTGACCGAATACGATCATTCCGTGGTCGACGGAGCACGCTGCACCCTTGAGGATGCATTCGCGGTGGATGACAGGTTCCTGCGCATGCCGCGTGAGGAGCGTTTGACTTACAAGACCATTCATCCCGGTCGTGTGGATGTGGTCGGTGGTGGTGCGCTGGTGTGGAGTCGCGTGCTCGCCAGGGTTTCCGAGGCGGCGCAGGCCGACCATGGTCAGGCCGTCGATTCCTTCATGGCCAGCGAACATGGCCTGCTTGACGGTATCGTGCTGGATTACGGCACCAGATTGCTTGCTGCGCGCTGACGTGGCATAATATCTTCGCATCGTCCTTTCGGGGACGATATGCCTCCATGGCGAAATCGGTATACGCAGTCGACTTAAAATCGACCTCTTCGGATTGTGGGTTCGAGTCCCACTGGAGGCACGGAAAAGCAGGTGGCAGTGACTCCGAGCCAAGCTGGGCAATGCCATGTGATTGATATCCGCCGATGAATGTGCAATGTGGCTCCAACATGGATTGGCGTATCCATGTTGGACTGAATACGAAACATACCGTTATTACACTGACTGGCGTTGATAACCCGTAGATTCCATACGAACGGAAAAATGACATGACGTCGAAAGATACCAGACCAGTAATCGAACAGCCCGCCACCGATATTCCGCTGATGCTGTCGCAGGCAATCATCATCGGCGGGGTGCTTTGCATCGGCGAGGTGATATGCTCCCCGCTGTACTACACGTTGCTGAAAAGCTCTCTGGCGTTGTTGCCATGGGCTTTGGAAGCATGTTTCATGGCGGTGGCCTTCACCTATGTCGTCGGTTTCGCGCTGCTGTGGTGCTCCGAGTCGTTCACCTTCAAACTACGCGAGAAATTCCGTGCTTTCGGATACGCCGCCGTGGGACTTATCGGCTATGGCGTATGGAGTCTGCTGGTCTTTACCGCAACCATCAATTCCGTATTGGCCAACGTAGGTGAATCCGTGCTCACCAACGGGCAGGTCGGGGCCATTGCGCTCAATGGCGCGGCATTGGGCTTCATCGCGTTTTTGCTGGCGAAACTGCTGGATGTCGAACTCGCCAATCGCAAGGGCATGGCCATCGCTATGCTCATTGCGGAAATTGTGGTTGGCCTTGTAGGGCTGCTTATCATGATTCGCATGTTCTCTGTGCTGTACTGAATGTCCGGATTCGTACGGCTGTCGTTCAGGAAGGCAGGGTGCTCGTGTTCAGCATTCTTGAAATGTTCAAGATTGGTGTTGGTCCAAGTTCCTCGCATACCGTCGGACCCATGGTCGCGGCTCATGAATTCGTGACCGCGCTGGAACGTGACGGTTCCCTCGAACGGGTAGGTCGCGTGCGAACCGTGCTGTATGGATCCTTGGCGCTTACCGGATTGGGGCATGGTACCGATAGAGCCACAGTGGCCGGGCTGGAAGGCAATATGCCGCAAAGCGTCGATACTGACCATGTGAACACCATTCGGCAGGAATGCGAGCGGTCGGGTGAGCTGTCGCTGAACGGCACGCATCGTATTCCGTTCGACTACGCACATGATGTGGTGATGGATGTGTGGCATCGTATGGCGGCCCATCCCAATGGCATGCGATTCCAGGCCTTCGATGCGTACGACAATCTGATCGAGGAACAGGTTTGGTATTCCATCGGGGGAGGATTCGTCCGTCGAGGATCCGTCGAGGATCCGATGATCGGCATCCACGATCGGCCTCCGGCAGGAAGCGCCTTTTCGGAACGGGACGATGATTCTTCCATTGATACCGCCGCAGTACCGTATCCCTTCACGACCTGCGACGAGCTGATCGCATTGTGCGACGAGCATCATATGAACATCGCCGACATGGTGTGGGCCAATGAGACGGCCATGCGTTCGGCGGTGCAGGTGCGCAGCGAGCTGGATAACGTGTGGCGTGTGATGCGTCGATGCGTGCAGCATGGCTGCAACACCCTGGAGACGGTGCTTCCCGGCGGGCTCGAAGTGCCGCGCAGGGCACCGAAGATGTATGCCAGGCTTGCGTCCAACAGCGATGTGCTTGGCAGTGACCGCCGCCGTGCGGATGCCGTACTCGAATCGTCCGATGCGGCATGGGTCGATCTGTTCGCGCTGGCGGTATCGGAGGAGAATGCCGGCGGCGGCAGAATCGTCACCGCACCCACCAACGGCGCCGCAGGCGTCATACCGGCCGTGCTGCACTACTACTGGCATTTCGTCGATCATGCCGGTGAGGAAGGCGTGGTCACCTTTCTGCTTACCGCAGGAGCGATCGGTTATCTGTTCAAACGCAATGCCTCAATCTCCGGCGCCGAAGTCGGATGCCAAGGGGAGGTCGGAACGGCTTGTTCCATGGCGGCGGCAGGACTGTGTGCCGTGATGGGAGGTACGCCGCGACAGGTTGAGAACGCCGCCGAAATCGGCATCGAACATAATCTGGGATTGACTTGCGATCCGGTCGGCGGACTTGTGCAGATTCCCTGCATCGAACGCAACGCCATGGCCGCCAACACCGCCATCAATGCGGTGCGCATGGCCATGTTGGGGGATGGCACGCATATCGTCAGTCTCGATCAGGCCATCAAGACCATGAAGGATACCGGTGAGGACATGATGGCCAAATATAAGGAGACCTCGAGGGGTGGTCTGGCGGTCAACGTCGTTGAATGCTAGTTTGAATTAGTGCTAATCTAAGTGGCATTGTGTTTTTCAAGGAGGTTCATCATGGCATCTGAAATGCCTACCGCAACCGGCGAATTCGGCGATCGTCCGGCGTTCGAGTTCCCGTCCGAGACCGCCCCGGCCGGTCTGAAGGTCGTGGAGCTGTTCGAAGGCAACGGGCCGATGGTCCGCCGCGGCGATACCGTTACCGTGAACTACCATGGTGTGGTCTGGGGCAAGGACACTCCGTTCGATTCCAGTTTCGACCGTCATCAGCCGGCCAGCTTCGGCATTGGCGTGGGACAGGTCATCAAGGGCTGGGATCAGACCGTTCCGGGGCATAATGTCGGCTCCCGCCTTATGGTCTCCATTCCGCCGGAGTATGGTTACGGCTCTCGTGGCGTGCCACAGGCCGGTATCGGTGGTGACGACACCTTGGTGTTCGTAATCGACATCATCTCCACCCGCTGACAACCGGGTATCATTCTTCCAAGGTCAAGGAGGACGCAATATGGCCGAAGAAAAGACGCTGCTGCTCACGCAGGAAGCCTATGACAAGATGAAAGAAGAGCTCGCTTGGCGTGAAGGCGAGTATCGTGACGAAATTCTCTCCAAGGTCTCCGCGGCTCGTGCCGAAGGCGATCTGAGTGAAAACGGCGGCTATCAGGCGGCTCGCGAGGCTCAGCGTGTAAATCAGGGCCGTATCGACGAGCTGACCGTCAAATTGCGCAATGCGAAGATCCTGACCGCCCCCAAGGAGGGTGAGGTCGGCGATGGCTCCGTGGTGACGCTTGAACTCAACGGCCGTGAATTGGTCTATGTGCTGGGAACGCGCGATCTTTCCATCGCCACCGACTATGACATCATCAGTCCGGAATCGCCGATCGGTGCGGCCATCAATGGTGCGCATGCCGGCGATACCGTGTCGTACACGGCTCCGAACGGCCGCGAGATTTCCGTGACCATCAAGGACGCCAAGCCGCTCGTCTGAATGCGGTGAGCACGTCGCTAATGTGATGTACGAAGAGCGGGTCCCGTCGAAACATGACGGGACCCGCTCCTTTAGTATGTGCAGCCGTCATACGGCCACTGGCCACGAACCGGCAGGCTATGCCATAATCGTCCACAATTGCACGATCACCATGTAGATGGCCACCATGTGGCAGGCATATCCGGCTAAGGTCCCCAGATGGAAGATTTCATGGAACCCAAACACCTTCGGCCATGGGTCGGGTTTTCTTAGGCCGTAGACGATGGCTCCGGCGATATAGCAGGCGCCGCCGGCGGCAAGCAGCACCACGACCGCAGGCCCGGCATACGGGGAAATCCAGAACAGACCCATGAAGGCGACGCCGGAAACGCCGAAGAAGATGTAGACGATCACATACAACCAACGCGGCGCACTGATCCAGATCACATGGATGACCAGCGCCACGATGGTGCACGTCCACATGCCGATGATGATGGAGTCGCGCCAAAATGAGCTGAGGGCGAACGAGACGGGAGTGTATGTTCCCGCGATCAGCAGAAAGATGTTCATGTGGTCGATGCGACGCAATACGTCGGTGACCCGAGGCGACCAGTCACCCAGATGATAGCAGGCGGAATTGCCGAACAGTACCAACGAGCAGGTCATGAACACCGCGCACGCCCATTTCAGGCCCGTCCCGTGTGCCAGGCAGATCAGTACGATGCCGGCCGCCAATGCCAATGGTGCGGCGATGGCGTGAAGCCAGCCACGCAACATGGGTTTGGGGCGTCCGTGCACGTCAAGGCGGATCTTGCGTTCGATTTCCGCGGGGACGATGCCTTCGACCTTCGCCGCATGCGCTTCACCTTTGGCGATGATCAGCTTGGCTTTCTCGTCGGCCTTTCGTCGGATGTTCTCGGCCTGATTGCGTGCCTTGATTCGAATCACGTCCGCTTTGGCCTGCAATGCCTGTTCTCGCGCTTCGCTAATTGCGGCGCGTTTTGCCTCTATCTCTGCTTCGGTGGGTTTCGCCATCGTGCGCCTCCACTATATGTTACGGAACCGTAACCTACGTTACCGTAACATATGGATATGTCAAGCGGCATCTTCGCCATACCGACGGACCATGACGCGCGTATCCTCGTGTGCGTTGCGTATGATGGGGTGCATGGCTGATTTCTCACATATTCTGACGACTCGACCGGATTTCGATGACGAAGATCGCGAATGGCTGCATCATCTGGTGGCTGACTGGCAGGTAATCGCAGACCTGAGTTTTGCGGATCTGTTGCTGATTCTGCAGAACGGCGATGGGAAGTACATCATAGCCGAGCAATGCCGACCGTCCACGGTGATGAGTTTGAGGACCGACGATGTGGTCGGCGACGAAGTGCCCGCGGATATGACCGGCGAACTCGATGCCGCCATGTGCTCCGAAACGGTGTTCCGTTCCACGGTGCTACGCAAAGTCGGCAACTCTACGGTCTGTAACGTGTATGCACCCGTACGTCACAATGGCAAGACGCTCGGTCTGGTGGTTCGCGAAACCAATATGGCGACGCGCGAATCGAACGGCCGGTACGAATCCGAAAGCATCGGTGCAGGCAAGCAGTTGTATGAGATGATTCCGCGAGGTCAGTTCCCGTACCGTAACCCGATCATGAACCAGCGGCATAACGCCCGTGTATCCGACGGCTTCATTGTGCTGACGGTTGACGGCATCGTACGTTACGCTTCTCCGAATGCCATCAGCTGCTTCCGTAGGCTCGGCTCGGTCAGCACGATGCAGGGGGAGTACCTCAGTGAGATCGGCACCAGACTGCTGCATGAGAACGATCCGGTGCTGGAGACGCTGCCGTTGGTCCTGAGCGGCAAGGCGGCGGTCGATTCCGAGCTGGACGCCAACAAGTCGGCGGTCTCGATGCGCTCATTGCCATTGATGGATACCAATGGACGCTGTGGCGGTATCGTGCTTTGCCGTGACGTCACCGAACTGCGTCGCCGTGAGAAGGAGTTGCAGACCAAGGATGCGACCATCTCCGAAATCCATCATCGTGTGAAGAACAATCTGCAGGCGGTTTCCGCGCTGCTCAGGTTGCAGGCACGCAAGACCAAGTCCGAAGAGGTCAAGAAAGAGCTGAAGGAGGCCCAGCGTCGTGTGCAGACCATCGCCATGGTGCACGAGGGCCTGAGCCAGACCGCCGACGAGATCGTGGATTATGACAAGGTCATTTCCAGCCTGTTGAAGATGGCCGTCGATTTGGCCACCATGCGCGACCAGCACATCAACATCGACTTCATCGGCAAGTTCGGCATGATGCCTGCGCAGGACGCCACGCCGTTGTCGCTGGTGCTTACGGAATTGATCACCAACTCCGTGGAGCATGGCTTCGAGGGACGCAAGGATGGCCGTATTACGATTTCCGTGGGTCGTGGTGGCAACAACCTCAATGTTGTGGTCGAGGACGATGGTACGGGTCTGGCCAACGAAGAACATGATGGCATGGCACGTTCCTCCGGTTCCGGGTTGGGCACACAAATCATCAACACCTTCGTCACCAATGATTTTGGCGGCACCGTGCGTTGGGAGCCACGCCATGGCGGGGGCACCCGGGTGGTGCTGGATATGAAGCTGCGTGCGGCCCAGGACTGACCCGGGACGAGCTGTACCGAAAAAAACGAAAGGCCGGTCGGATTCAATCCTTGTGAATCCGACCGGCCTTATGATTACGATCGATGTGGGCCGAAAACCGTATCAGACCTGCATCTGCATAGCCTGGGAACGGCGTGCCCGCATGGCACGACGCTTCAGGGCGCGGCGCTCATCCTCACTGAGGCCTCCCCAAACGCCATAATCCTGGTTGGTGTCGAGCGCGCACTTCAGGCACGCATCAATCACCTTGCAGGTACGGCAGACGGCTTTGGCCTCTTCAATTTGCTGATAGGCGGCACCGGTGTTACCGACCGGGAAAAACAGCTCCGGATCCTTGTCACGGCACGCGGCCTTGGCTCGCCAGTCAAAAGCACTGCTCATATATTCGCCTTCCTCCTGCCTTAGTGGCACTGTAAGTCTGTTACTCAGATAACCACGAATCACACGACTTTTCAAGAGTCCTTGCTAAAAAGAATCACTCGGGTCTGCGAAATCCTTCCGTTCCACGCACTGGACAAGACAGGCCGACGCCTGACGTATGAACACTGCACGGCCGGCGATCATGTAATCATCGGGTTCGAATCCATCCAGTATCGGGCCCGGAATGCCGTTCATCAGGTCATTGGTCCGATCTCCGGTCGGGAACACGATACGGGTGGGGCATCGGTCAGCGAGTACGGCATTCGGCTTCTCCACGGCGCAGATTACGGTGACATCGGGATCCGCCAATGCCATGCGCAGGTCGTTGGCCGCATCATCGGTGCGAAATGGATCGAGCAGATCGTCGGCGTCGTCCACGAACCAGGCAAGACGCCCGTGGCCTTCGGAAACGTAGGTATCGCGCGTATGCCGGGCATCATGGTTTTCCCTGCCGGTATGGTAGACGTTCCGTATCTTGTAGGTGTATCGCACCATGCGCATGCCGCTCAGATACAACTGCGATGCGCAATGCAGCAGAAGATTCGTCTTGCCGCGGCCATAGGCGCCGATGATGGCGATATTGCCGTGAGCGATGTCCAGGGAGATGGGCTCGACGACGACGCCGTTATCCGCCAGTGCGAACGGTATGCCATGCCAAGGTTCATCGCCGAGCATCCGCAAATCCCGCATGGTCACATGTTCGGCGAGCGGTGCCGAAAAGAGAGGTTGTTGGAGCGTACATCCATGGAAGCGTGCGGCGGTGTCGATGGCATCGACCAATGTCTCAACATGACGTACCGCACTGCAACGGAACCCCATGACTCGTTGGCCGTCATGGCAGTAGGCGCCTCCCGGCATGGAGGGACTGATGTCTGCGGCGGCATTGGTGCCGATCAATTCGTGGGATTGCATCCGATCGGTGACTCGTAGGCAGACGTTCAGCGAGATATTGGCCTTCATGTCGGCATGCACCTGCCCCACGGGATTCTGGGTACAGACGATCAGATGCATGCCCAGCGACCGCCCCAACGAGGCGAGCCGATTGAGTCGTTGCATGTAGTCGGGTAGCCGATCGCGCAGGGCATGGAATTCATCGATGACCACCACGAGCCGTGCCGGTGGATGCTTCAGTTGATTGATGTGCGATACCCGCTCCTCACTGACCAGCGCCTCACGCCGTATCAGTTCCCGTTCGATGGCGTTCAAGGCACGTATGGCATGCGATAGGTCGAGATCGCATACGTTGCCGACGGTATGGGGCAGATGCTCCAACATGTTGAACGTCGATCCGCCCTTGAAATCAAGAAAGACGAAATGCAATGCCTCCGGACTGTACCGTATGGACAGTGCCATGCACCAACTGATGAGCAGAGCGGACTTTCCCGATCCGGTGGTACCGGCCACCATGGCATGAGGTCCGGCGTGAACCAGATCGATCGCGAACGGTGCATGAGCAGTCATGCCGATGTCGCAGCCGGAGGAATTGGTCTCGAACCAGCGGCGTACTATGCTACGCCATATCAACGGATCGTCATCGAGATGATGCAATTGCTCGAAGTCGATGCAGGGAATTCGTGAGAGATCGGACGACGACCGGCTCGATTGCCAAGCCACGTCGGGCGATGTCTGGCTGTTGGAGATGCCGGTATCCGCCTGCGACGTCGCCTGACGGGCACGTCTCGACCGTATCGCCATCACGGCCAGCGACAGTGCACTGCCGAGCAATCCCGGAGCAAGCATCAGCACATACAGCCAGTGACGTTGCATGCACATGATGATCAGCATGACGAACTGCGCCAGTACCGGAGTGGACCAACTGAGCAACATGAGCCGGTCATCGTCGAGTTGGGGATGGTGAGCGTTGTTCATGACGGCAGTCTGGACGCCGCCACGAACAAGGAGCAAGTCGAATCGGGGGTTGTGGTCGGAGGACGTGGGTTATCCACATCCTCCGGCGTGTCGTCAGCTTTGCTCGGCCAGCGTTCCCACGGTGCCGGAGGCATGCTTGCCCGTTGCGAGCTGCGAGAACAGATCGAGATTCTTCTGCTCATCGAGCAGTACGCTCGAGCCGACGCCGTCGACATAATAATCGGGATCCGTCCAATACACGCTTCCCGAGATGCCCTTGTCTCCGGATGCGCTCTTGAACGCCAACGCCATGCGCAGCAGGGAAGCGGTGGAAGCCTTCTCATCCACCGTCACGGAACTCAATGCGGCCTGGGCCACGGTTTTGGCCTTGGCGAAGTTCATCAGGGTCTGTCGGGACGCGGCCTTTTTGACGATGGCGTTAATGACCTGTCGTTGCCGCGCCGCGCGGCCGAAATCACCTTGTGCATCGGCGTAACGCATACGGGAGAACGCCAAAGCGGTGTTGCCATCCGCGGTATGGCAACCGGCGGTCCAATTCAGACTCGAATACGGATCGTCCACATCTTGGTCGTAGCACAGTTCGACCCCGCCAAGCGCGTCCACGACCTTGACCAGGCCACCAAACTGGATCAACGCGACATGGTTGATCTTCTGTCCGGTGATGTCCTCGACCTCGTTGACCAATTGCTTGCCGCTATACAGCTGGGCGACGGCATTGATCTTCATATACTGCTGATCGATCTCCACCAAGGAATCGCGAGGAATGGAAATCAGCGACGAAGGGCCTGACGCCGGTTTGGTCAGTACCAGAATCGTATCGGTGCGAAAACCGGTGACCTCTCCGGTGTCGCCGGTGGTGCCGTCTCGTTCGTCGGATCCGAGAATGAGCCAGCTTTCCCCAGCCGTATCAGCCTTGCTTGTGAGCCAGGATTTCTTGTTGAGCTGGCCGTCCACCCAGTTCCAAGCGGAGAAAACGGACAGTCCGAGCGCCATGATCAGCACCAACAGGACCGTGAGTGCTATGCGGCCGGGATTATGGCGGTTGCGTGACTTCATCTTTACGGCCGATGCCGTGCCTGCGGAGACTCCCCGTGCAACGGGGGCGGAGGATGCCCTGCTGATCTGAGTCGTTCCCCGCACCTGCCCTGTTCGCGCGTTTGCCGGAGCGAATGAGGCTGGGGTTTGGCTCGCGTGCGTCCGGTCACCATGTGATTGGGCGTCGCGGTTTGAGGGAGTGATGCGGCGAGGGGCATTGGAAGGACGGGTCGCGGACGGTTGGAAACTACGTGGGACGTCACCTGACACACCCGTGCCGGAACGCGCCGGCTTCGCAGCAGGGGAGAAGCTGGGAATCTGCGAAGCCGCACCTTGGGCCGCCGGCTTGCGTGACTGTGATGTCGATTTTCGACGCCCTGCGGACGGAATGAAGCTTGGCGGTGTCCCGTGCGGCTCCGTGCCGCCGGTTTCTTCGGTCATAGTTCCTCCAGTACGAATCGTCCCTACACCCATTTACACCGAGTGGAACCGGGAAGAGTCGTCAACGGCCTAGTTCTTTGCCGGAACGGCACATACCGTGGCATTCAGATAACGGTCTGCGATGCCGATGTACTGACCGGTGGTTGCATCATGAATCGAACCGTCTTCCGGATCGACGGTGCCGCCGGTGTTCGGGTCGATCAGTGTGCCGTCGGCTCGGGTGATGAGGCCGGTCGTCGCGTCGGGGGTTTCGGTGGATTGCGCCTGTTCGCCGGAATTCTCATCGGTGTTCTGGGATTCAGTGGTGCCGTCGGTGGTCGTCGAATCAGTGCTGGTTGCGTTTGTCTCGGTTGATTCGAAGAGCGACTTGCCTTCACGCATCTTGGCCCATACTTCGTCGGCGTTATCGGCCCAAACGGATCGGTTTGGATCGGACGGCGCCGCGACCACTGGGACGGTCTGCGTGTACAGGTGCGACATGTTGAAGTTCTTCAGGCTCATGGCCAGGCCGACCAGAGCGGCGGTGTCGGCCATGCCTTCGGAGATATTGAGGGATTCCAGTGCGGATTTCGCCAACTGGTACAGCTGTGCCGTATCCGTGAACAGGTTCTTGCTCAGGGCTTCGCTCATCAACTGTTTGATCAGATACTGCTGGCGCGTGGTGCGGGCGGTATCCGAACCATCTCCCAAGGTGTAGCGGGTACGGGCGTACTGCGTGGCCTGAGTGCCGTCGAGATGCTGCATACCCTTGGACAGCTGCAACGTGGAGTAGGGGTCATCGATATCCTGCGGCACGCAGATGTCGACGCCGCCGATGGCATCGATCATCTTCACCAGACCGGCGAAATCGACGACGATGAAATTCTGGATGTTAAGGCCGGTCAGACTGTTCACGGCGTTTAGCGTGCAGCTGGCCGCAGAGGCCAGATCGCCGCCGGTCTGGTATGCGCCGGCGAAGATCGAGTTGAACATCACGCCGTATTGCGCGGGAATGGTGCCCTTGGAAGTCTCACATTGTGGAACGTCGACCAAGGAATCGCGGGGGATGGATACCAGATTGATGGCCGAGCGGTCGGCGGAAATCTGCAGCACCATGGCAGTGTCGGCCTGATGATTGCCCGTCATGTCGCCGCCGATGGCCTGGTTCCCCTCACCGTCACGCGAGTCCTGACCGAGCAGCAGGATTTCGATCGGCTTGCCGGAATTCGGATCGATGATGGTCGGTTCGGCCGACACGGATCCTTGTCCGATCACATCCACCTTCTGGTGCTGAATGACATTGTCCACGTCCAGCCATGTCGCGGCGGCTGCGGTTCCCGCGAACACCAGCATGGCCACGATGACCGATGCGACCACGGTCCGCGCGCGATGCTGCACGCGGTACCCGAGGCTGTGCCTTGGATTGGAGTCGCGCAGGCCATTGATGTTAGGAAGCTTGTTGCCGGCAGGAGAAGAGGTCACGGTATCGCCTTCCTGATCTTGAAGTACTCGCGTCGATCGTTCGACGCACCCTGAAAACATATAACACTACTAAAGCATGTGATTATAGGCCCATCACATGAGATTCACCGATTCTACGGCAAATCACCTTATCCGCGTGGACAAGAAGGAAGGGTGTACCACATCACGCCGAAAGCAAGGGTATTGACACGTCATGAAATTTGACAAAAGCAAATTGCATGTGTGTAATTTATGACGTTGCAGAAGGTGCACATTATAGATAAAGGAGGGACGCATGTGGGGCGTTGTCGGCGATTCCTCCGAAAAACCGCTTGCTGAACTATGGGGGCTGTTCAAGCAGGATGATGATGTGTCATGGCAGTACAAGGCGTTATGCTCGCAAACCGATCCGGAAGCGTTCTTCCCTGAAAAAGGAGGTTCCACCAGAGACGCCAAGCGGGTGTGCGCACAATGCGAGGTTCGTGAACAATGCCTCAAATGGGCCATCGACCATGACGAACGGTTCGGCATCTGGGGCGGCATGAGCGAACGTGAACGTCGTCGGTACAAGAAAGAACGTAGGGAGCGTGCGTGACGCATGGCGTTCCGCATGCGTACACTTGAGCTATGAGTTCCATTGCCAGCAGCGATATTCAAGAGACCGTGACCGGCCTGCTGAACAGCAGGCCATATTCTCATCGTCAGGATGTCGATGCATCCGTCGCCGCGGTGATAACGGTAGAGGAGGATCTGCGCTTCTTTCCGTCCACCTTCACCGCAGTGCTGTCGCAGCGGATGTTGCCAGGCACCATTGTGGTGGTGGACTGCACCGGCGGAATCATGCAGCCCATGCAGATGTCCTTCGAAATCATTCCCTCCCCGGCAGGACCGATCATCGAAATGCCGGAGGGCAAGACCGTCCGCGTGGTGCTGCTTGGCGTCAAGGGCGCGACATCCTTCTCGAATGCCGTTGTGCGCGGGATCGGCAAGATCGATCTTGATCCATCGGTGCAGGCCCTGTGGCTGATGCACGACGATTCCAGGCCTGCCGATGAATACTGCCTGGAATCGTTGCTGGATGCCTGGCGCAATACTCCCACGGCATCGCTGCTTGGTGCCAAACAGCTTGACTGGCAGGGCGAGACGTTGCACGACGTCGGTCTGTATGCCGGTAACCACGATGTCACATCCTTGGTGGTGGATGGCGAACCCGATCAGGAACAATATGATGGGCGACAGGACGTGTTCGCGGTCGATCTGGCAGGCGCTTTGGTGCCGTTGTCCACATTGCGATCCACCGAAGGCA
Source organism: Bifidobacterium sp. MSTE12 (assembly GCF_000513015.1). Taxonomy (NCBI): domain Bacteria; kingdom Bacillati; phylum Actinomycetota; class Actinomycetes; order Bifidobacteriales; family Bifidobacteriaceae; genus Bifidobacterium; species Bifidobacterium sp. MSTE12. The sequence continues at coordinate 154,897 of NZ_AZYA01000011.1, forward strand.
TCAACCCATGGTTCACCACATATGGGGAATCCATTGATTTCTGCCGACGCATATGTCTGGGCGGCGGTCGTGTGGTGGTGGTTCCCAAGGCCCGGATCGCCCACAGGAGAGCACGGTTCGAGGGTGTGAGGACCAAGGACGGACAGCCGTTGGATGATGAGGACCGCATCGATCCGTATATGGGCGTGGTCGTATCCGAAACCCGATATTCCTACACGGATCGGCATCGTTCCTGGTGGCCGTTGTTGTGGCTGTGGTCCATCGTACAGTCGTTGGGACTCGCAATACTGTGTCTGACTCGCAAGCGGCCATATGAGGCATGTTGTACGTTGGCGTTGCCGTGGAGGACCCTGTGGCGCCTGCCTTCGGCGTTGCGTGCGCGAGGCGAGGTACGCAGGCAAAGCAAGGTTTCGATGAAGTCATTGTCCACGTTGCAGGTGACCCGCCAGCAGATCGCACAGTGGCGTGACCGTCGCCAGGCATTCCTTGATCAGCGCAATGTCGTGGTACTCAGTCCTCTTGCCAAGGAGCATCTGCGCAGAAGACTCGTTCGTCGTTGGTCTTTCGCCCTGATCGCTGCGATCATCGCATTCGCATGGATTGCCATACCGTACTGGAATGTATTGCGCGAAGTATGTTCCGGTGCGGTCATGTATTCCGATACACTGCTGCCCACGTCGGCGAAGTTTTCGCAATTGGTCGAAACGGCAACCACATCATGGGCCTATGCCTCCGGTACCGGGATCAGTGCGCCGAGTGCCCCATGGCTGCTGATATTGGTGTGCGTGTCGGTGTTAACCGCGGGCCATGTCGCGGCGGCCGTCGCAGTGGTGTTCTTCCTGTCCGCCCCATTGTGCGTGATGTCGTTCTGGGCTTTGGCGGGCGTTTTCACCCGATCGGATACGGTACGCTCCGTGACCGCATTGGCTTGGTTCGCATTCGCAGTGGCACTGGGCATCTACCGCGACGCCGATGTCGCCATGATGACGGTGATGGTGTTCCTGCCGGCGGCATTCGCCTTCTCATTCCGCGCGGTGGGTATGTATCGTACGGAGGAGCCGACGCAACCCCATGCTTCGGTGCAGGCCGCCGCAATCGCCGCACTGTGCTTCATTCCGGTGGTCGCTGCCGAACCGCAACTGCTCTTGCCGCTGATGGCGTCGTTCCTGCTGTTCCTGATGCTGGTGCGCAGCCACAGGCCGGCATTGTTGCTGATTCCGTTGCCCGCGGCCTTTGTGTGCGCCCCTACGTTGGTGAATGCGGTGCGTTTCGCTACCGTCGGATCGTGGCGGCAGATTTTCGGCAGCATCATGCTTCCGGATTCCGCGCACGATGGCTCTCCTGCGATACTCAACCTGTCCGATGTGCTTTCCCGCGCGTTCGGCATCTCCACGGTGCCGAAGGGCGTTTGGGGAGCGTTGATGCTGGTGTTGCTGGCCATGCTGGTGTTGCTGGCCGTAGTCTCGTTGTTCCTTCCTTTTGCCCTGCGTGTTTCGCGCATGATGTGGGTGGTATCGCTCGCCGGATTCGTGACGGCACTGCTCTCCGCAGCGGTGGCGGTAGCGGTTGACGCGGACGGTGTCGTGGCCGGCTCGGTGTTGCCGGGTGTCTCTTTCATGATGATGGGCGTGCTGGCCTGCGTCTGTCTTGTTGCCGGCGGTGCCGTACAGCGTTTCGTGTCATTACGCGAATCGGCGAGCGGTGCGGTGCAGATCGAAACGCGGCATCGTGTGCTGCCGACCGTAATCCGCACGGCACGCATCGCCTTGGTATGCCTGCTGCTCGCCTCAGTGGTGGCCTGCATGGGTTTTGACTGGTTTGAACATGATCGGAACCGGGTGCATACGAGCCGTTCGGGATTGCCTATGGTGGCTGCGGATTACCTTGAGCAACGGTCCGACCATCGTGTGCTCGCCCTGCGTGCCGACGGCGCCAATCATGTCAGCTACACCGTGATGCGTACACAGTCCGGCGATCTGATCGACAGTTCCCCGGCGCAACGCATCGAAATGGTTGCAGGCCGTGTCGACGATGCCAATGCGCGCATCGCCAAGGACAGTGCGCGCCTGCTTTCGAACGCCGATGCCGATGCCATCGCCGATTTGAGCGCGTTGGGCTTCGGCGGCATCTATGTGGTGCGTGCCGACGACAACGCGTCCCAGAAGGAGTCAGCCGATCAGCTGAGTGCGAACATCGGCGCATCCGACGGCACGCAAAGTGTGGTGAGTTCCGAGCAAGGCACCTATTACCGCCTTACCATTCAGGACTCGGCCAAACAGCATGTCAACGGTTCGGGAACCAGAACGGCAACAAGCAGCCCATGGCGTTTCGCATGGCTGTGGTGCATGGGCGTCATTATCGCGCTGTACTGCCTGGTAGCTGCGCCCCGTATCCGTCATCGCAATCAGGAGGCAGCATGAGCCGTCATTCTCGTACCCGTACAGGTGTGGCCTTGCGGGTGGCGCTCGCAACCGTGTCGACGGTGATCATCATCGCATTGATGGTCGTATCGCTGGTCTACCGTCCTTCCTGGCTGAATCCTGATTCATCCGCGATCTCACGATCATTGGTGTCCCATACCGTAAGCCCGACGCAGTTGGAGACATATTGCCCGGCTCGCATGACCATAGCCGATACCGAAGCCTATGGCGACAGCGAATATCAGGCATCCAACGGCAATGTCGCATCCTCCGTGCGATACACGGCGTTCGGATCAGTGTTCCGTTCGTCGGCGCTTACGTTGGGATCGGAGGACACGTCATCCGCAACGACGTTGAATAAGCAGGATGCAAACGATGATGACGAAATCTTCGTGGCTTCCGGCAACGTCGATGACGGCGCCAAACTGCAGGATACCCGTCTGCTGGCTTCCAGCGACGGTACCGGAGCCGTCTCGTCGGTGATGTCGTGGGCCACCGACGGTGATTTGAAAGGCGTTTCCGCAGCCTCCTGCGTGGCACCTGCACTGGAACAATCGTTCCTAGTGACCGGCACTCAGGCAGGCATGACCCAGCAGCTGGTGGTGGCGAATCCGTCCGCCAAGGCCACTTCGCTGACGGTTAAGGTGTGGGGTGCGGATGCCTCGGGCGCATTGGCCCTATCCACGGGTTCCACGCTTACCGTGGCGGCGAATGGTGAGACGGTGATGAATCTTGCGGCCGCAGCTGCCAAGCAGGATGCGCTGTACGTTACGGTGTCCAGCGATGAGACACCGGTTGCGGCGATCGTTCGCAGCATCGCCATGGATGGCCTGACGGCCAAGGGCTCTGACTATGCGGTCGCCAACAACACGGCATCGAAGAAGCTGGGATTCGGCGCACTGAACGAAGGCGATGCGGTGAAACTGTACCTGTTCGCCCGCCAGAGCGCCGATGTCACGGTTTCCTGGGTGGATGGCAAAGGACTCAAGCAGGCGCATCGGCAGACCATCGAAGGCGATCGGGCGTCGGTCATCGACCTGGGCGACGTGCCCAAGGGGGTGACGGGCATCATCATCAGCTCCAGCCAACCGATTTCCGTCTCCGCGAAGATCGATGACGACGGCAACGACGGGCAATCCGATTTTGCATTGGTGAATGCGGCAAGTCCGTCGCATGTCTCCGCTGTGGCGATACCCGATCAGGCTTCGGCGAAACTGGGTGTCATGAATGCTTCCGATCAGGAAGCATCCGCCGTGCTGCGCTGCTATGACGCAGACGGCAAGCGAATCGACGAACGCACCATCGCCCTGAAGGCGGGGGCGGCCACGATGTTGGATCTTGCGGATGTCGATGGTACCGTGGCGGCCGTGAGCCTGAACGATGACGACGGGGCCATGGTATGGAACGGACGCATCGGGCAGGAAGACGTGGCAAAAGCCAAGATGGCGGGCCTGTCCATCATCTCGCCCGTCGATTTGAAGGAGACGAAGGAGCGGATCTGGGCCAACGCCGACATGACCGTCGTACGGTAATGGCCTACATACCCCAGTCAGGATCGATTTCTTCGGGACGTCGGCCGTAAAGTTCAGCCAAACGCGAGACCACTTCGTCACGGATGGCGAACTGCAGATCCATGCGGCTGCGTGCGTGGGACTGCAGCGGCATGCGGTAGAGCACAATGCGAGGCGGTATGCCATGATCAGCGGGGAAACACTGCGATCCGAAGTGAGGCACGGCCTCCCAAGGGGCGGGATCGGACGGCGGCACATCCTCAACGGCGAACTGCACGGGAGCTACCAATTCCGGCCATGCGCCATTAAGACGTCGAATCTGCGCCACCACCATATCGTCGAACATGCCGCTTCTCGTACGATATCGAGGCAGACGCGTACCGAACATAGGCGTTCGAATGCCCCTTCCATGACGATTGCGGTACACTGTAGACTCCCAAGGCAGTTGATGCATAGCCTCTACCATAGCAAGGCGGAGGTCGTGTCGTGCGCTACCATAATGACATTGGTCCAGCGCGGGAAGGAAGGCATACATTGGCGGTGGTTTCAGTACCGATGTGGAACGACGTGGATGTCGACGCCCTGTGTTCCGGTGCCCGTGTGGTGGCCTTCGACCTTGACAATACACTGGCGCGCTCGAAAAAACCCATGAAGGATGACATGGCCGAGCGATTCTCGCTCCTCACCACGCTGATTCCCGTGGCCGTGGTCTCAGGCGGGAAATACGCCTTGGTGACCAGTCAGATCACCGACCGCCTGACGGCCGAGGCCAATCGATTCCATCTGCATCTGATGCCGACCAGTGGTACCCGGTATTATCGCTGGGACGGCGGGGCTTGGGAACAAGTCTTCGCCCGTGACCTCAGTAGCGAGGATCGCGCCAAGGCCATAGCATCCCTGGAACGCAACGCCAAGGCGCAAGGTGTGTGGTCCGGCACTCCGTGGGGGGAGCGTATCGAGGACCGTGGTAGCCAGATTACTTTCTCCGCACTCGGGCAGAATGCACCCGTGGAGGCGAAGGAGGCATGGGACCCCACCAATGAGAAGAAGAATCGCCTTGCGCAGGCGGTCGCTACCGATCTGCCGCATTTGGCGGTACGTTCAGGAGGCTCTACCAGCGTCGATATCTCCGCGCGCGGCATCGACAAATCATTTGCGGTGCAAGAATTGGCGCGGATTCTCGGCATAGACGTGCATCAGATCATCTTCGTGGGAGACCGCATGGATCCCGATGGCAACGATTATCCGGCCGCAGTGGCGGGTACGCGTGCCGTACGCGTCACCGGGCCCGCCGACACCGTGATGCTGTGTGACGACATCATCGAATCCCTGCGTGGGCAAGCCGGGTGATCGCATGGGGGAGGCGGCGCGCATGGCGGCGATGATCGCCGACCTGATGTTCCCCAGAGGTTGCGCAGGATGTGACTGCCCGGATGCCGTGTTATGCGTGGAATGCCGGAAACTGTTCCACCAACATGTGGAGCGATCCTTGCCAGGCGTTGTGATGGATCGCTGGTTTGCCTGCGGTTGGTATCGCGGTTTCGTACGTCGCGCGATTCTGTCGTGGAAGGACCATGGTGATGAGGAATGTGACGGGCCGCTATGCGAGATGCTGCACGACCTCGCGCGATCCTGTGGGCTGATTGATCTGCTTCGTGGCGGAGTGCCATACGATGGCCCCATTCTGATTGTTCCGGCGCCATCATCCCGACATTCTGTACGTCAACGTGGACGCAGACATATGATGCAGCTCGCCAAACGTCTGGCCCGCGACGTTCGGAGGACAGGCCTTTCGGCAAAGGCTTGCAACGCATTGGAAAGCAGAGGGGTAACACGCAGGTCGGTGCAGATGCAAGGCGTCGTTCAGCGTTCCCGGCGATTGAAGGGCCATGTTGCCGTCCGATCGGGAATCGATGTACGTGGCGTGCCCGTTGTGTTGATTGACGACATCATCACATCCGGTACCACGATGCGTCGCTGCGTCGAGGTTTTGCAACAGGCCGGCGCGACCGTGGTCACCGTGCTGGCGTTGGCTTACACGCCGCCCGGCGGGTCGACGCAGGAAAACGATCACTCGTCATCGGCGGTGTGATATTTCGGCAGGGTGATTTCAAAATCGGCGCCACGTTGGTCATCGACCACGCGTACGGTACCGCCATGCAGCTGTGCCGCCCATCGGGCGATCGACAGTCCCAGTCCGGTGCCGCCCGATTCGGTGCCGGGACCGGTTTTGCCTTTGACGAAGCGGCGGAAGATGTCGGATCGTGCCTCTTGCGGAATCTGCGAGCCAAAATTGACCACATTGGTCACGATGGTACCGAAATCCTTGTTCTCATGCGCCTCGATGAGCACCGTGGTGTCATCGGCGGAATGCTTGAGCGCATTGGCGATGATGTTGGTGAACAGCTGGCGCAGGCGATCCTGGTCACCCTCCATCTCGATGTTGGCGGGTATGTGCATTTCGATGTCATGCGCATGGCCGGCATCCGCTATCTCCAACGGTTCCACGGTTTCGTCAATGAAATCGCGGAAATTGAACTTTTCGATCTGGAGACTGGCCGCGCCGGCCTCCATGCGCGACAGATCCAGCAGAAACGCGATGAGGTCGGACAGGCGGTGCGTCTGATTCAGGATGCTTTCCAGATTGGCCGGCGTAGGCTCGACCACGCCGTCGGCCATGTTTTCGACCATGGCCTGCAACGCCGAGACCGGAGTGCGCAATTCATGGCTGACGTTCGCTACCATATCTCGGCGCATCTGGTCGGCATGCTGCAGTTCCTCGGCCATCTCGTTGAAGGAGATGGCCAACTGGCCGACTTCGTCGCGGCTGTTTGAATCGACATGCACGCGCACGGTGTAATCGCCATCGGCCATGGCCTCGGCGGCGTCTCGCATCTGACGCAACGGAGAGGTAAGCCCCCGGGAGAAGAAATAGGTGATGCCCAAAGCCACGGCAAGCGTAATCGGCATGGCGATCCATACGCTTAGGCCTACTTTAAGCAGGAACCAGGCCATGATGAACGCGATGGCCGTAGCGATGACGATCAACACGCTCAGTTCGATTTTCAACGAGGACAGCAAACCAATGGGGCGTTCGGTCTCCAATGGATTGACCGAACGCCCCTTATTCGAATCGGAAGTACGCATATTACCGCATACTACTGCTCCGGTGGCTCGAATGCATAGCCGACGCCATGTACGGTGCGAATGGTCTGCGAACCCAGCTTGTGGCGCAATGCCTTGACATGCGAGTCCACGGTGCGGGTGCCGGAGGCATCCACCCAGTCCCACACTTCTTCGAGCAGCTTCTCACGGGTGAGCACGGACTTGGGCTTGCGGGCCAGCGTGGCCAACAGGTCGAATTCCGTGGGGGTCAGATGCACCTGCTCGCCATTGACGGTGACGATGCGTTGCGCCGGATCGATGACCAGCGAACCGAAATCGAGGATCTTCTCGTTTTCGGAGTTCTTCGCGATGACCTTGGCACGGTCTACGCGGCGAAGCAACGCCTTACAGCGTGCGATGAGCTCGCGCATGGAGAACGGCTTGGTCATGTAGTCATCGGCTCCGGCACCGAGACCGATGACCTTATCGGCCTCGTCGTCCCGCGCCGTCAGGATCAGCACGGGAACCGGACGTTCCGCCACGATGCGCTTGGTCGCTTCAAGACCGTCCATCACCGGCAACATGATGTCCATGATCACCAGATCGGGACGTAGCTGCGTGGCAGCCTGTACGGCGCTCGCGCCGTCGGAGGCCACGCGGGCCGTCCATCCTTCCGCGGTAATGCGCTGCGCGATGGCAGTGGCCAACGTTGGTTCATCCTCGACCACCAAAACGGTACGTGGGGTGGCCGAAGGTCGTGCTGATGTGTTGAGCATAGCGATCCGCCTTTCTCAGAGTTCTGGCTTCAAGAATACTGCGCCCAAAGCCGGAACGGTGATGGTTGCGGACCAATCGCGCGAATGGTATTCGCCTTCGACCGCTTCGAACGTGCCGTTATGGATGTCGGATCCGCCGTAGATCTTGTCGTCGGTGGTCAGCACCTCGGTCCACTTGCCACCCTTGGTGAGCGGCACCTGGTAATCCTGCCAGGCTTCGCCGGAGAAGTTCACGACGACGACCATCTGCTCGCCATCCTTGCCGATTCGCACAAAGCTTAACGTATTGTGGTCGGCATCATCGCTGGTGAGCCACTGGAAGCCGGCCGGATCGAAATCCTGGCTCCACAGTGCAGGCGATTCCTTATAGAGCGCATTGAGATCGGCGACGAGCTTCTTCACGCCGCGATGATCGGGCCAATTGAGCGCATCCCAATCCACGGAGCCGTCATGGTCCCACTCGCCATACTGGGCCACCTCGTTGCCCATGAAGGACAGGTTCTTGCCCGGATGGGCCCACTGGTAGGCGAACAGGGCGCGCACACCGGCATAACGTTGCCAGTCGTTGCCTGGCATCTTGCCGAATACCGAACCCTTGCCGTATACGACCTCGTCATGGCTGATGGGCAGCACATAATGCTCGGAATACGCGTAGACCATGGAGAAGGTGATCTCGTTATGATGCCACTTGCGGTTGATGGGCTCCTCGTGCAGATACTGCAGGGTGTCATGCATCCAGCCCATATTCCACTTGAGGCCGAAGCCGAGGCCTCCGGCATCGGTCGGTGCGGTGATGCCGGGGTATGCGGTGGATTCTTCGGCGATCATCATGATGCCGGGATTGTTCTTATATGCGGTGGCGTTGGCTTCCTTGAGGAAATCGATGGCCTCAAGGTTTTCGCGGCCGCCGTAGATGTTCGGATGCCACTGGCCCGGCTCACGGCTGTAATCGAGGTACAGCATCGACGAGACCGCGTCCACGCGCAGCGCGTCGACATGATACTCGTCCAGCCAGAAGCAGGCGTTGGCCACCAGGAAGTTGCGCACTTCGCGGCGCCCGAAATTGAACACATAGGTGCCCCAGTCCGGGTGCTCGCCACGCATCGGATCCGGATCTTCATACAACGGAGTACCGTCGAAACGGCCCAATGCGAACGCATCCTTCGGGAAGTGGGCCGGAACCCAATCCATGATTACGCCGATGCCGGCCTCATGGAGTTTGTCGACCAGATATTTGAAGTCGTCCGGGCCGCCGAGTCTGGAGTCGACCGCGTAATAGCCAGTGACCTGATAGCCCCAGGAGCCGGAGAACGGGTGCTCGGCCAGCGGCATGAACTCCACATGGGTGAAGCCCTCTTCGGCCACGTACGGTACGAGTTTGTCGGCCAACTCGCGGTAGTTGTGCACATCCTTGCGCCAGCTGCCCGCGTGCACCTCATAGATGCTGACAGGGCCGTTGTGCGGATCGGTGACGGCGCGCTTGGCCATCCACGCCTCATCATGCCATTCATGTTCGGAGTCGACCACGACGGAGCCGGTACGCGGCGGAATCTCATGCGAGCGCTCCATCGGGTCGGCCTTCATTGTCCACTCGTTGTTGGCGTTGAGAATCTCGTACTTGTAGATCTCACCGTCGCCGACACCTGGCACGAACAATTCCCAGACGCCTGAGGAACCCAGCTCGCGCATGGCGTGCGTACGGCCGTTCCAACCGTTGAAGTCGCCGACCACGCGTACGGCATGCGCATTCGGAGCCCATACGGTGAATGCGGTGCCGACCACCTGTTCGCCGGGCGTACCATCCGCGGAACCCATGGGATCGTCGTAGCGCAGCACATGCGCGCCGAGAGCCTCCCACAACCGTTCGTGACGGCCTTCGCCGAACAGGTACATATCCATGTCGCCGATGGTGGGCAGGTAACGGTACGGATCGTCGGACACCACCACGGTACCGTCTTCGTATTCGGTGCGGATGCGGTAGTCCGGCACACCATAGATGTCATCGTTCCGAATCGCCTTGACGAGGGCTATGAACACGCCATTGAATTCATGAACCGCCTCGGTCTCGGCGTTCTGCGTGATGATCGTCACGGATTTCGCCAGCGGACGCAACACGCGGATCGTGACGACATCCTCGTGCTTGTCGGACCCGAGATGCCCGCCGAGCACCTCATGCGGATTGTAAAACGTACCGTTGCTTACTGCATCCAGGTCGCCCTGAGCAACAGGAACGGCAACGACATCTTCTTTGATCTTGGATTCTGTAGCCATGGCAAAAGTGTAAGCACGATTGGTCGAAAAATGGCTTCGTGTCGCGCTTTATTTTCATTTTTTCGCTGGTTTTTGGACAAGTCCATGCCGGGTGGCACAATAATTCGGGTTTTGTGTAAGCTTTTCACGGAGGATTCATGGGTTACAAGGTCGGCGACATGGTCGTCTATCCACGTCACGGCGCTGCGAAGGTGGAGGCCATAACCGAGCGGACGGTCAAGGGGGTCACCCGTGAATACCTGCAGCTGTCGGTATTGTCGTCTGACGGTTTGGTCATCAATGTTCCGGTGGACAACGCCAAAAAAGTCGGCGTGCGCGACATCGTCGATGCCAACGAGGTGGCGAAGGTCTTTGAGATCCTGCGCACTCCGATCATCGAAAAGGAAATGAACTGGTCCCGTCGTTACAAGCTGAACGTCGAGAAGATTGCCACCGGTGACGTCAACAAGATCGCCGAAGTGGTGCGTGATCTGGCGCAGCGGGACGTGGATGAGCATGGTCTGTCCGCCGGTGAGAAGCGTATGCTTACGAAAGCCCGTAGCATCCTCACCTCCGAGATCTCATTATCTGAGCATCTCGAGGAAGGCGAGGCCCAACGCCTGCTTGACGTGAATCTGGGGTACGAAGCTCCGCAGCCAGGAGACGACCAGCATCACACCGAAGCCCCGCAGGAGGCCGCGATGGATACGTTGGCCCGTGTTGAGGCCGAAGGCAAGAAGTCCAAGAAGAAGTAAGGCTCTCTGATGCGCATCGGTCAAGGTTTCGACGCCCATCGATTCGCTGATTCCAATGCAGGCAGGCCGTTATGGCTTGCCTGTTTGCATTGGGAGGGTGATGGCATAGCAGGTGATTCCGATGGTGACGTCGTCGCGCATGCGCTGATCGACGCATTGCTGGCAGCCGCGCACCTTGGTGATATCGGAACGTTGTTCGGCGTGGGCGAAAATTCCGACGGTGCCGGCAAACATGGTGCCGAAATGCTGCGTACCGCTGTCGGCTATCTGAAGGACCATGGTATGCGGCCGATAAGTGCCAGCGTGGTAATCATCGCCAATCGCCCGAAGATCGGCACGCGTCGCATGGAGGTGGAAGCGGCGTTGTCTGCAGCAATCGGTTGCGAGGTGTCGGTGACGGCCACCACTACGGATGGCATGGGATTCACCGGTTCGGGGGAGGGCGTAGCCGCCATCGCCAACGCCCTTGTGGAATCGGTGGAGTAGGGCTATCTTCTATTCAGCGCACCCACTGCCTTGGTAATGGCCCAGAACAAGGTGGAGATGGTCACGATGATGAAGCTCGGGGGGGCTGGGAACATCGCGGACAGGATCAAGCCGCCCCAGATGGAGACCAGGCAGATCGCACTGGCGATGACCATCGCTTTGAACGGCGAACCCGCGAGAATGTTCGCGGTCGCGGCAGGGGTGATGACCAATGCGAAAATCAGCAACGTACCCACGGCGGGCACGGCGATGGTAATCACGCCGGCCATGATCGCCATGAACGCGATGTTCATCAGGCCGACGGGCACGCCCTTGGCCTGAGCCACCTGCTCATCCAATGAGCTGAACAGCAGTGGACGGTAGATGAGCGCCAACACCGCCAACAGCACGATGTCGAAGACGGCGAAGCCGATGATCTGGCCGGTGGTGATGGTCAGAATCGATCCGAATAGAATCGACTGCATCTGTTGCGAGGCGGAACTTGAGAGTCTGGCAAAAAACAGACCCATGCCAGTGGCGAAGGCCAACACAGTGCCGGTGGCGATTTCGCGTTGCGACGCCTTTTTGCCGAGGGCTCCGATGACCAAAGCCCCGCCGAGAGCGAATATCCCCATGCCGACGGAGACCGGCAGTCCAATCAATATCGCACCGGTGGCTCCAGGCAGTCCGATATGCGCCAAGGCGTGCGAAGCGAATGTGGAATGGCGTGCGATGGTGAAGTATCCCATCACACCCGCAGCCAAGGCGATGCACAATCCGGCGAGAAATGCGTTGGCCATGAATGGTGCCGTCAGCGTCGACATCCAGTCCGGGTCGAATGCGAATGCGGTGTGGCTCATGCGTGTTGCCTCTTTCCGGTGTGCTGGTGGAATTGCGCGACCTCTTTGGGATCGTGTGCGTCGACGATTGCGTTCCTAGGTTCGTCGTCGCTGGGTGTCACGAACATGTCTCCCTGCGGCGTGGTGACCACCTGCACGGTGGTGCCGTACAAGTGGGTGAGCAGTTCCGAGTCCAATACCTCGTTCATGCGTGCATAATGCGGGTGTCCGTCAAGCAGATACACGGCACCGGTAAGAATCGGCAACAGCATGTTGAGGTCATGGGCGACCACCTGAATGGTCATGCCGAGTTCTCGATTGAGTTTGGCAAGTACATGCACGGTGGCTCGCTGGCTGGCCAGATCGAGGTTGGCGAGCGGCTCGTCGAGCATCAGTAGCTGCGGGTCGCTCACCAATGCCTGGGCGATGGCCGCACGTTGGCGCAATCCACCCGACAATTCGGAAAGCCGGTATGAGGCCTTATCGAGAAGACCGACGAATTCCATGGCTTTGCGGGCCTTCTCACGTTGGGCGCGCGTGACGGGATGAATGCCGAAACGAGTGCCGGTCAAGCCAAGCAATACCGATTGTTCGGCGGTGAGATTCGACTCGATGTCGACGGCATAGCTTTGCGGTACGTAGCCGATGTGCTGATTCATGGCACCGGCCGGTTTGCCGAGCACCGTGATGCTGCCGGCCGTGGTATCGATCAGACCAAGTTCGGCCTTCATCATCGTGGTCTTGCCTGCGCCGTTGGTGCCCACGATGGCGGTGACCGAACCGCTGGGAATGCTGAATGAGCCATGCCGCCAGATCACACGTCCGCCACGTTTGACGCAGGCATCCTTGAATACAATCGCGGCTTGCGGTGCCTGCCCGTCGGGAGAGTCGGTGCCATCGTGCATGAAAAGCTCCTTTATGATGTCGTTTCCGTTCGTATCATGACAAACAGTGTTGACAACCATTCTCAATAAGAGGGGGTGTTTCCCGTAATGATTGCGGGAAGCACCATCCTTAAGGCGAGCCTTGGAATGCGTCTGCGGCGTTATTTGCCGGGATCCGGCTGCGGCTCCTCCGTCGCATTTTCGGATGGCGAGGCCGATTCGGATGATTCGCTCGGCGATGACGTCGCGTTTTCGGAGGAATCGTCTTCGGCATCGGTCGTCGCCATCGTTTCCGTCAGGGATGTGACCAGCGACAGGATCCAGGAGGTCAGGCTCGACTGATCGGCCGGCATCTGTTCCGTGACGTCGAATACCGGAACGTCGGACTTCTGCGCGGTGCCGGTCAGCAGATTCGTGGCATCGCTGGCTTCCTGCACGTTGTTGACCAGCAGGTCGACCTGATGCTTTTCCAGCAATTCCTGGAAGGCCTGTAGATCGGCCGGCGCCGGTTCCGCGTCGGAGGCGGCCGATTGCGCATATCCTTCGGGGGTCTTGTCATCAAAGCCCATATCGCTCAGCAGATAGTATGCGACCGCTTCGGTGGCCGCATATGTGGCGCCTTTATGCGTGCTGCTGAAGGTTTTCATCGCCTTCTCGACCTTGCTCTCCCGTTTGTTCCACGCGGAAAGCTTGCCTGCGAAGTATTTCTTCCGTGCCGGCATGATGCGGCTGTAGGTGTCGGCCAGCTCCTTGGCCATGGCGTTGCGGGCGTCGTTGGAGAACCACAGGTGAGGATTGTCCCCCTCCATGGCTCCGACCATTTGCGCCGCGGATACGCTGACGGTGCCCTTCGTCAGATTCTTCGTGGCCCAAGCGTCATAGCCGGCTCCGTTGGAGACGACGACCTGTGCCTTCTGAAGAGCGGCGACATCGGCGGTCTTGGGCTCGAAATCATGGGCGTCCACGGAGGTCGAGTTCAGAATGGAAGTCACCTTCACATAGGTTCCGCCGATCTGCTCCGCAAGGGAGCCCCATTGATTGACCGATGCGACTACGGTGATGGGGGAGGTCTGCTCGCTCGTCGAAGCCGAAGCGGTCGGTCGCTCGTCCGGCGAATCGTGGCCGAAGCAGGCGGTGGCGCCGAACATCATGCACATGACGATGCCGGCGGCAACGGTACGTAGGAGGGAACGCTGATGCAGACGCATGCTGGAATGCCTTCTTCCTAAAATCATCCCGGTCGTGTTCGTCTCGCGAACGTGCGCACGACTTCCGACTGAAACCAAGATAGCCTACGATACATGCAAACGCCAATAGGCCAAGGTCATCTATACGAAGGGAACGCCCGTATGGCAACGAAAATCGACGGCAAGATGATATCCGCACGCATCAAGGAGGACCTTGCTCGGCGGGTCGCCGCATTGAAGCAGCGGGGCGTCGAACCGGGATTAGGGACCATTCTGGTCGGTTCCGACCCGGGTTCGGTCAAATACGTCGCCGGCAAGCATGCCGACTGCGCCGAGATCGGCGTGACGTCCATCAAGCGCGAATTGCCTGCGGATGCCACCTTCGATCAGATTGCGGCGGCGGTGAATGAACTGAACGCCGACCCCGCCTGCACCGGCTACATCGTGCAGTTGCCGTTGCCGAAAGGCATTGACGAAAACGCCGTCATCGACCTGATCGATCCGAAAAAGGACGCGGACGGCATGCATCCCTACAATCTGGGCGAGCTGGTGTTGCATCCCCGTGGCGAGATCGCCACGCCGTTGCCGTGTACGCCACGTGGCGTCATCGAACTGCTTGGAGCCTATGACATCGATCTGAATGGCAAGGAGGTATGCGTGCTTGGGCGCGGCATCACCATCGGCCGCACCATTGGACTGATGCTCACGCGCAAGGAAGTCAATGCCACGGTCACGCTATGCCATACCGGTACCAAGGACGTGCGAGACCACATGCGTCGCGCCGATGTGATCGTGGCCGCGATGGGTTCCGCCGCGTTCGTCAAACCGGACGACATCAAGGAAGGGGCGGTGCTTGTCGATGTTGGCGTCTCCCGAGTATTCGATGAGGAGGCCGGCCGTTACCGTGTCAGGGGTGATATCGACAAAGCCTGTTACGAGAAGGCCTCGGCCTATACGCCGAATCCAGGGGGAGTGGGTCCGATGACCCGTGCCATGCTGCTGGAGAACGTGGTCGAAATGGCCGAACGCCGGCACTGAGAGAGCAAGCCGATTATTTCGGGCGTGTCGCGTGAAGATTCCGCTCGTTTTTGTGCACGGTCTCCTGTAGACTTAAGTTTTGTGTGTGCTGTACGCGCACCCGGTATAACTGAAGAACGATTTTATCCATCCACTATTTGTAAGAAACCAAATTAATGGCAGAGAACAATAACGAAGTCGCCAAGGTCGCCATCAACGACATCGGCACCGAAGAGGACTTCATCAAGGCAGTCGATTCCACCATCAAGAACTTCGATGATGGTGATCTGGTCGAAGGTACCGTCGTCAAGGTCGATCACGACGAGGTGCTGCTCGACATCGGCTACAAGACCGAGGGCGTCATTCCCTCCCGTGAGCTTTCCATCAAGAAGGACGTTGATCCTGACGAAGTCGTCGAGGTCGGCGACACTATCGAGGCTCTTGTCGTCACCAAGGAAGACAAGGAAGGCCGTCTGATCCTGTCCAAGAAGCGTGCACAGTACGAGCGCGCCTGGGGCGATATCGAGAAGATCAAGGAAGCCGATGGCGTTGTCGAAGGTACCGTCATCGAAGCCGTCAAGGGCGGCCTTATCGTCGACATCGGCCTGCGTGGCTTCCTGCCGGCATCGCTGGTCGAAATGCGTCGCGTGCGCGACCTGTCCCCGTACATTGGCCAGAAGATCAAGGCCAAGATTCTCGAGCTCGACAAGAACCGCAACAACGTGGTCCTTTCCCGTCGTCAGTACCTCGAAGAGACCCAGTCCGAAGTGCGTGAGACCTTCCTGTCTCAGCTCAAGAAGGGCCAGATTCGTGAAGGCGTCGTGTCCTCCATCGTCAACTTCGGCGCATTCGTCGATCTGGGCGGCGTTGACGGCCTGATTCACGTTTCCGAGCTGTCCTGGAAGCACATCGACCACCCGTCCGAGGTCGTCAAGGTCGGCGATAAGGTCACCGTCGAGGTGCTCGACGTCGATCTCGACCGTGAGCGCATCTCCCTGTCCCTCAAGGCCACCCAGGAAGATCCGTGGCAGCGCTTCGCTCGCACCCACGTTCCTGGCCAGATCGTCAAGGGCAAGGTCACCAAGATCGTTCAGTTCGGTGTCTTCATCTCCGTCGAAGACGGCATCGAAGGCCTCGTGCACATCTCCGAGCTGGCCAACCGCCACGTGGAGAACCCGGAGACCGTCGTCAAGCCGGGCGAAGAGGTCTTCGTCAAGGTGATCGACGTCGATCTTGATCGTCGCCGCATCTCCCTGTCCCTCAAGCAGGCCAACGACTCCGTCGATCCGGCTTCCGAGGACTTCGATCCGGCTCTGTACGGCATGCCGGCGGAGTACGACGAGCAGGGCAACTACAAGTATCCGGAAGGCTTCGACCCGGCAACCAACGAGTGGATCGCTGGTTACGAGAAGCAGCGTGAGGAGTGGGAGACCCAGTACGCGGCAGCCCACGACCTGTGGGAGCAGCACAAGGAGTTCGTCGCCAAGGAACTCGAGAACGCAGCCGCTTCCGCCGCCGAGGACGGCCAGGCTCCGAAGGAAGAGAAGGTCGAAGAGGTATCCAACTACTCCTCCGAGAACACTTCCGCCGGTACCCTTGCTGACTCCGACCAGCTCGCCGCTCTGCGCGACCAGCTGCTCGGCAAGTGATTGGCCTGTGCTGACGGGCAACCGTTAGGCAGATGACTTCAAGCCCCGTACCTATGTGGTGCGGGGTTTTTCGCTGCCATAATCTTCTTCCTGTCATTCCGATGGATATCATGCATACCTTCCATCGCCGTGAGCGGAGCATGTTGAGCCCGGAGCATTGCACCGCCTTGCCGGTGTCCGTTCGACTCGGCACAATGACAGATGTGACGATTCGAATTGGTCTGACCGGCGGCATCGCAGCCGGCAAAAGTACGGTATCCGCCCATCTGTGCGATCTTGGTGCGTTCGTCATTGATTATGACGAGCTGGCTCGTGAGGTGGTTGCCCCGGGAAGCGAGGGGCTGCGTCGAATCGTTGATTCTTTCGGTGCGGATGCGCTGGATGAGCGGGGCGAGCTGAATCGTGCGTGGATGGCGGAACAAGTGTTTTCAGGCCAGACTTCGGCGGGGATGCGGAAACAGCTCGACGACATCGAACATCCGCTGATCTATCAGTTGGCGTTGCGCAGGGAGCGTGAGGCAATGGCGGCGAACCCGCAGGCCGTGATCGTGCATGATGTTCCGCTGTTGGCTGAGGTCATCGACGACATGCCGGTGCGTTTCGACCATATTGTCACCGTCGAGGCGCCGGAGGATATGCGTGTGAGACGGATGATGGCGACCCGGAACATGAGCGAGGAACAGGCCTGGGCGCGTGTCGGCCATCAATCCTCGGCACGGGAACGCATGGCCATCGCCGATGTGGTCATCGACGCCACACATAATATAGAACGTATGTTCGAAGATGTTGATAGACTGTACGCACAGTGGCGCTTGGAAGCAAGGTGATCGGCATGGGATTCGAAATCGAACGTGTAGACAAACCGTTTGTGGTCAAATCACCATATCGGCCGTCAGGAGACCAGCCGAAGGCCATTGAGGAGCTGGCCACCCGTATCGAAAACGGTGAGAACGATGTGGTGCTTATGGGCGCTACGGGAACCGGCAAAACGGCTACCACCGCATGGCTGATCGAACGGTTGCAACGCCCGACGCTCATCATCGAGCCGAACAAGACGCTCGCTGCACAGCTGTGCGCCGAGTTCCGCGAGCTCATGCCCGACAACGCAGTGAGCTATTTCGTCTCCTATTACGACTACTACCAGCCTGAAGCCTATATTCCACAGACCGACACCTATATTGAAAAGGACTCCAACATCAATGACGATGTGGAGCGGCTGCGTCATGCGGCCACCGCGAACCTGCTGACACGGCGTGATTGCGTGGTCGTGGCCACCGTCTCCTGCATCTACGGCTTGGGCACCCCGGAAGAGTATGCCGGCCGCATGCTGTTTCTCAAGGAAGGCCAGCAGATAGATCGCGACGAGCTGTTGCGCATGTTCGTGTCGATGCAGTACAAGCGTAACGACATCGCCTTCACCCGCGGCACCTTTCGAGTGCGTGGTGACACCGTCGAAATCATTCCGGTATATGAGGAACTCGCCATCCGCATAGAATTTTTCGGCGATGAAATCGACCATATCTCGACCCTGCATCCCCTGACCGGCGACGTAATCGATCACGAGCCGCAGGTGCACATCTTCCCGGCCTCGCATTATGTGGCCGGACCTGAACGCATGGAGCGTGCACTGGCCACCATCAAGGAGGAACTCGACCAACGTGTGGCCGAATTGCGTAAGCAGGGCAAGGAACTCGAGGCGCAGCGCCTCACCATGCGCACCACATATGATCTGGAAATGCTCACCCAAGTGGGTGTATGTTCCGGCGTGGAGAATTATTCCCGTCATTTTGACGGGCGTGAACCCGGTACCCCGCCGCACACCCTGCTCGATTTCTTTCCCGACGACTTCCTGCTGGTCATCGACGAATCACATGTCACCGTGCCGCAGATCGGTGCCATGTATGAGGGGGATGCCAGCAGAAAACGTACCTTGGTGGAGCACGGCTTCCGTCTGCCCTCCGCAATGGACAATCGTCCGCTCAAATGGCCGGAATTTCTGCAACGCGTCGGCCAGACCGTATATCTGTCCGCGACGCCGGGCGATTACGAACTGGGTCTGAGTGATGGTGTGGTGGAACAGATCATCCGTCCGACAGGCCTTGTTGATCCGAAGATCGACGTACGGCCCGTGGAAGGGCAGATCGACGATCTTCTGGCCGAAATCAAGGATCGTGTGGCCAGGAACGAACGTGCGCTCGTCACCACGCTCACCAAGAAGATGGCCGAGGACCTTACCGATTATCTGTTGGAACGCGGCATCAAGGTCGAATACCTGCATTCCGACGTCGATACGTTACGCCGGGTCGAACTGTTGCGTGAACTACGCGAAGGTAAGATCGACGTCATCGTCGGCATCAATCTGTTGCGGGAAGGCCTCGATCTGCCGGAGGTCTCGCTGGTGGCGATTCTCGATGCCGACAAGGAAGGATTCCTGCGCTCCTATCGTTCGCTGATTCAGACCATCGGCCGTGCCGCACGAAATGTGTCCGGCACCGTCATCATGTATGCCGATGACGTCACCGAAGCCATGCACAAGGCCATCGATGAAACCAACCGTCGCCGTGACATCCAGATCGCCTACAACAAGGAGCATGGCATCGATCCGAAACCGTTGATCAAAAAGATCAGCGACGTCAACGATATGTTGGCCAAGGAGGACGTCGATACGCAGACCTTGCTCGGCACCGGCTACCGTAACGCCGACAAGGCGGGCAATTCGCATCTGGGCGTGCCGACCTTCGACAGGAGCGAATCCGACAAGCGCCATGAGGAGATACTTAAGGCCGGCCTGCCGGCACAGGATCTCGCCGACCTTATCCGTCAGCTCTCCGACCAGATGCATACGGCGGCCGAACAACTCCAATTCGAGCTTGCGGCACGTCTGCGTGACGAAATCAGGGATCTGAAGAAGGAGCTGCGGCAGATGACCGAGGCCGGCAAATGATGTTCGTCCGGTCATGTGGCTTACGTACCATGGGGAATTATGGCTGAAACCCCTCTTGCATTCATGATCGTCACATTTGTGACGCTTGGTATCTTCTTCATCGTCGATTTGTTCGTGATCGGTCGCAAGCCACATGTGCCCTCCACCAAGGAATGCGTGCAGCATATCGCTTTTTTCGTGGTCATGGCATTGATTTTCGGCGGATTGATGTGGTACTTTGCGGGTGCCAAGCCGGCCATTGAATTCTATTCGGGCTGGCTTACCGAGTACTCCCTAAGCATCGATAACCTGTTCGTGTTCGTCATCATCATGTCGAATTTCGCCGTGCCGAAACGGCTGCAGAAATTCGTGCTGTCCGTTGGCATCGCCGTCGCCCTCATACTGCGCGGTTGCTTCATTCTGGTCGGTGCGGCCATCATCTCCCGCTTCACGTGGGTGTTCTTTCTGTTCGGCGCGTTCCTTATCGTCACCGCCGTCAAACTCGTCGCCGGAGAAGAGGAGGACGAGGAATACCACGAGAACGGACTGATTCGCGCGCTGCGCAAGGTCATCAGGATCACCGATGAATATGACGGCGAAAAACTGCGTACCGTGAAGAACGGAGTCAAGTACTGGACACCGATGCTCATCGTGTTTCTGACCATCGGTACCACGGATGTGATGTTCGCCTTCGACTCGATTCCGGCCATCTTCGGACTGACCAAGGACCCGTTCATTGTGTTCACCTCCAATGTGTTCGCATTGCTTGGTCTGCAACAGCTGTATTTCCTGCTTGGCGAGTTGCTCGACAAGCTGGTCTATCTGCCGCTTGGTCTGTCCGTCGTGCTCGGCTTCATCGGCGTGAAGCTCATCATGGAGGCCATGCACGGCAATTCCCTGCCGTTCGTCAACGGCGGAAGGCCCGTTCACTGGGTTCCGGAAGTGCCGACATGGCTGTCCTTGGCCGTGATCGTCGTGGCTATAGGAGGTTCCGCGCTGGCCAGTGTGCTGAAGATGCGATCCGTGGAGGCCAACGCCCGGTGACTGGTCGGCGAACGGCATGAAAACTGAGGTTTTCGTTCTCCCGACAAAAATGTGAGCGCTCACAACACACCTCTGTCCGGAGTGGAAGTGAGCGCTTTTTGCTAGTAAACTATGCCATTGGAAACAGGGTCGTCAGATCCAAATCAAATTAGAACAGGAATAGGCAGGCATACATGCGTAAAGCCAAGATCGTAGATACCATCGGTCCCGCTACCGAGTCTCTGGAAGGCATCACCAGCCTCGTCGAAGCAGGTATGGACGTTGCACGTCTGAACCGCTCCCATGGCACTCCTGAAGACCACCTGAAGGTCTACAACAACCTTCGTGCAGCCGCCAAGGCCACCGGTCGCAATGTTGCCGCACTGGTCGATCTGCAGGGCCCGAAGATTCGTTGCGGTTGGTTCAAGAAGAACGCCGAAGGCGAAGACAAGGTTCAGCTGACCGAAGGCCAGGAGTTCGTCATCACCACCGATGACATCGAAGGCGACGAGCACATCACCTCCACCACCTTCAAGGGTCTGCCGGGCGATTGCCACGCCGGCGATCCGATTCTGATCGATGACGGCAAGGTCCGTCTCGAGGTCACCAAGGTCGAGGGCAACAACGTGTACACCAAGGTCGTTGTGGCCGGACCGGTTTCCAGCCACAAGGGCATCAATCTGCCGGGTGTCGCCGTGTCTCTGCCGGCACTGACCGAAAAGGATGAGGCCGATCTGCGTTGGGCCATCCAGACCGGTGCCGACATCATCGCCATGTCCTTCGTGCGTTTCGCCACCGACATCGATCGTGCCCATGAGATCATGGACGAGGAAGGACGCCGCATTCCGGTCGTCGCCAAGATCGAAAAGCCGCAGGCTCTTGAGAACCTCGAAGAGATCGTCAAGGCCTTCGACGGCATCATGGTCGCCCGTGGTGATATGGCCGTCGAGTGCCCGCTCGAAGAGGTCCCGCTGGCTACCAAGCGTTGCATCGAGCTCGCACGCCAGTATGCCAAGCCGGTCATCGTGGCCACCGAGGTCCTCGGCTCCATGGTCAACTCCCCGGTCCCGACCCGTGCAGAGGCCTCCGACTGCGCCAACGCCATTCTGGACGGCGCCGACGCCACCATGACCTCCAACGAGACCGCCGTCGGCAAGTATCCGGCGGTCACCGTGAACACCATGAGCCGTATTTCCTCCTTCGCCACCGAACACGGTTTCGACCGTATCCCGGAGCTGAAGAACCTGGACATGTCCTCCACCGGCGCAGTGTCCTCCGCTGCCGTCGATCTGGCCGACAAGCTCAACGCCAAGGCCATTGTTGCCTACACCCAGACCGGCTCCACCGTGCATCGCGTCTCCCGCGAGCGTCCGGCCACCCCGATCTACGGCATCACCAACAACGAGCACACCTATCACTGGCTGGCCCTGTCCTGGGGCACTGAGTCCTTCCTGCTCGATGAGGATTACCATGACAAGTCCCGCAAGGACCTGATGATCTTCACCGACAAGATCCTCAAGGATGCCGGCAAGGTCGTCGATGGCGACAAGATCGTCGTGCTGAGCTCCGCTCAGGGCGAGCACCAGCCGGGCCGTACCGACTCCATCTACGTCCACACCGTCGGTGCCTGCGACTGAGATCGGAACAGGGCGACTGACTGATTGACATCAGAGGAGCTCCTATCACATCCTGGTAGGAGCTCCTCTGATGTCTGTGCCGGGTTCTTGGGCGATGGCGTATGCTACGGGGCGTGCATGGACGTTATTCGTTCAATCCTTCGGCCAGATTGTCCGGCCCGCAGTGCAGCCGCAGGATGGCGATGATGGTCTTAGCGTCGACAATCGTGCCGTTGATGACCATGTCGTATGCCTCATCCAACGAAAAGAGACGCACTTCCGCACGTGGCGTTTCCGGACCGAGCTTGCTACGGTCGGACGGCGTCAGTCCTGTGGCCAGAAACAGCGCCGTATGTTGGTTGGAGAAACTTGGCGTATTGATGAAACGAGAGAACTGGCTGAACCGTTCCGCTTCGAATCCGGCTTCTTCGCGTAGCTTGCGTGCGGCCACATCCAATGGGCGCTCGTCAGGGGAAAGGGCATGCCCCGCCGGAATTTCCAGCGTCCAACGGTGGGTGGGAATGCGGTACTGTTCCACCAGTGGAATTTGTCCGTCTTCGGTGACGGCAAGCACGCCAACGGTGTCTCCACCGTTCTCCTGAACCAAGTAACGCTCGAAATGGCCGACCTCGGATGAATTGAACGCAACGTGATCCACATTGAAATAATGGCTTGCGACAATTTGTTTGCGGACTTCCTCTTTGACCGGGGCGGTGCGCCATGGATCGAAGCGACGATAGGTCTCATTGCTCATATGTGCCCTCCTTACAGGGGATGTGCAATCACTTGCCATTGTAAGCCGAAAGCGATCGATAACGCAGAGGGCGAAAACGTGTTCCGCGACGTGGTCGACCGGATGAATCGTGGTGAGAAGGTTCGCGACACCGCCGAAGGTTTTGCAAAATCCCCTTCATGTGGTACAGTTCCATAACTGTGCGCAAGCCCCTGTATCCCAATTGGTAGAGGAAGCAGCCTCAAAATCTGCGCAGTGTGGGTTCGAGTCCCACCGGGGGCACCCAAAACGGGATTTCGCGGAGAAGCGGGAACCCATGGCCCCGGGGCCGATTAGATCGGCGTCCAGGGGAGCCATCACGAACGCGCGAGGTCCGACGGCCCCGTGCGTTTTGTTTTCTTCGCCTCCTTCCGGTTGCCTGTAGTATCGTGCCATGCCTGCGCCAGCTGAGGTGCCGCCGGTGGTGCCGGCAAACTCATGTTGAGGATTATCACCTGGTGCATCATGCACCAGGTGATAATCCCGATAGGAAGGCTCCTCGAAGAGATAATCTTTGAGAGCCGTCGGAGAAACAAGAACGTAGAACGGCAAATTGAAATATGCTGCCGCGTTCGCAATGTCCGCAGAAGTCCACTCAGCCTTGCCGTTCAGTTTTTTGCTAATTGACGCTTGAGAGAGCTGCAAAGCAGAAGCGAAAGATTCCTGTCTTTGAGGAAACCTTGCAAGAATCATTCTTATGTTGTTGCGGACGATTGACTGAAAGTCAAGTGCCGCTTGAGTTTGGTTGTTCATTTTTTTTTGCATGATCATTATTTTAGACACGCCATTTTGATATTTCGATGTCTTCTACTATGGTTATTCCTATGACGAATATATCGAGAAGAATCGATGAGCTTCGTAAGCAGTCGCATCTGAGCCAAACGGAATTCGGAGGGCTTTTAGGACTTAGCCAGGGTACGGTCTCGAAGAAGTTGAGCGATCAAATTCCGTTCAGCGCTGACGAGGTACTTCGCTGTGCGATTTACTTTGATGTGTCCACGGAAGCCTTGTACGGCCGAGAAGAACTTGAAGATCAAACAGCCTGTCTAGCGAGCGAGAACAGAGAAGGAGAAGAAAATTGCGAACCAAGGAAAAGCTGTGGCTGCAGGCCCGTGTTACGGATTCGGAGCCCACGAACGGGGAACTGGTCGGACTGACGATCCTCGACCTCGACACGGGACACCCGAAAGTCGACCACGCGATCTTCAAACCGCTGAAACCAACGACACACTGGGACGAACGCCTCACCGGGGGAATCACCAAGGAGGATGCCGGGATCCACCTGCCGTTCAGCTTCTACCAGCCGGAAATCCAACACATGATGGACCAGGCGGAAGGATTCGAAGGACCGAACATCGTCCGGGACCTCGGATTCCTCCAGGCGCAAGGCATCAGACTCCCCGTGACCGCATGGATCAGACGGACCGAGCAGGAGCCACGACGGAGACGCACGCGACACAACTGAACAGGCAGCAGACGTCCGTGAACGAATTGCAGTTCGCAACGGGCGATGAACCGGATCCAACCAACAACCAGCAGACGAAAGGAGG
This sequence comes from Bifidobacterium sp. MSTE12, assembly GCF_000513015.1. Lineage (NCBI taxonomy): Bacteria > Bacillati > Actinomycetota > Actinomycetes > Bifidobacteriales > Bifidobacteriaceae > Bifidobacterium > Bifidobacterium sp. MSTE12. Next base: position 179,639 of record NZ_AZYA01000011.1, read on the forward strand.
ACGGCATGACACGGCCACGACAATCACAAGACGCGGCAGGCATGACGGTAGCCATTCACCGCGGCCACCACATCATGCATATACGCGAAGCCGGTCCCCTCGAACAGGGAGGGGAGCAACAGACGCTCCAACAAGGCCACGTCCGTACGCTCCGATTCCGTCAAACCGTATCCGGCGGCATCAAAACCGGGACGATGCTCCTGTACGACACGAAGCCAGCAATCATAGGCGCGTGCGGCCCGCTCGACCGGAGGAACGGAACCCAGGGGATCATCGAACACGACGGCCGCGACGGCATACCACATCCCGCAAGAGGAACAATCCTCAAGAAGACCGACGGTGCGGGCAGATGGCCATCCGCCGGACATACTCCACCCGGAATCCTCACGCATCAGCCTCACCATCCAGAACGAACTTCGATATCACTCCAACCACCGAACATGGAGCCGATAACGAACCGATAGAAAAGCCCGCACACGAGTTGCAGCTCACATGCGGGCGATGAACCAGATCCAAATAACCACTTTCAGTCCCTAGGTAACCAGCCGAGAGACTTCACCACAAACAAGCTTCAAGCCACAGCGTCTCAAGAAAGGACAAGCCCTTCAGAAAACACCGAAAACACTGAAACCTGCAAGCAGGGGTTCGGTTCAGATACCAACCCCAATGAGTCAATCAAATTCCAACCCACAAGGGGCTAATGCCGATCAAACTCTAGAAAAGGAGTCAATACCATGACTGATTATTTCACACTCGACAACGATGACGCCACCCGATATCCGGAATCCACGCAAAACGAAAACGAATTCCGGACCATGATCGACGCGGAGGTCGTGGACGCCGACGAGATCCTGGACGACGGGACCGGTCTCGACGCGCCCGAACCCATCCGCCTCATTGACGAGCCCATGGAAGACGACGGGGACGAAGTGGACGACAATCCCGTCGCCGCATTGGCCGACACGTTCCCCGTCCAGGTCAAGCCCCTGGCCGCGGGCGAGAGCGCGTTCAACGAGGAAGAGGCCCGCAGAAGGACCGAGGAACTCAAGGTCAAGCTCCTGCACGCCCTCGAAGCCCAATACGACCTCATCCAGGCCGCCCAAGCCGCGTTCGAGGGACACATCTGGGTCGCGCTCGGCTACCCGCAAGGCATGAAGGGATGGGAAGCGTACTGCAAGGACCATTTCACCTCCGACCAGATCCGTGTGACCGGGCAGGCGCGCACCGACCTGATCCTCGGATTCGATCCGAGCAAGATCAGCAACCGCGGCATCGCCGCACTGCTCGGAGTCAACCACACAACTGTCAGCCGCACGATCGTGAAAGCCGGTCGTGAGAAGGCACGCAAGTTCGTCGGCGCGGACGGCAAGGTCTACAGCACCGACACGCTCACCAGCGAGGAGACCGCCGAACTCGCATGGCGGCTGAAGCAGGAAGGCAAGACCCAGAACGAGATCGCGCAGGAACTCGGCAAAAGCCAGTCCACCATCAGCACCGCGATCAGCCGCGAACACAACCGTCTCATGAGCGAAGGCCTCAAAGCCGTAGCCAAACCCGAAAGCGACGAATTCGTCCACGCGGACGACGACGAGATCATCGACACATCCGACCAGCTCGGCGAGGAATTCGACCAGGACGTCATCACCACCATGACCCGAGACATCGCCAACCTCGCCGAAGCGATCGACGAGGTCATCAACGACCTCGAATCCGACGAATGGAAACCCGGCAGCCTGGTCGTGTCCACCATCATGGAGAAAAGCAACCGCAGGCTCATGCACTTCTACGACGCGTTCTGCAAACTCCTACGCCTTCACTACATCCAATCCGACGACCTGTACGACGGCGATGACAACAAATACGACATGTTCCTCGAAATGATCGTGTTCATCCGCAAAACCATCGAAAGCATCGAGAACGACCGCGAGGACGAAGCCGGGGAATTCGACTTCTCCAAATTCGAGGACTGACACCGACGACCGTCGAACCCCGGGGTGTGCCCGCGCAGGGAACGCGCACGCCCCGCAAGGCCGACGCTGACACACGAGAAGGAAGGACACCATGAACGACACCAACAGCAACACCAGACCGGAAACGGACCGCACAAGCGTGAGGATGTGGCCCGGCATCACCGCCGGACTCGTCATCGGCCTGATCGCCTTCATCCTCAGCTTCGACGCATTGCGCCTCGTGTTCGTCTCCTGCGGCATCAACCCGTACCTCAGCTGGGGAGGACCCGTCTGCGTGGACGGCACGATCCTGTTGTGCACGTGGGCCACATGGGGCTTCAAGAAAGGCCACATCCGCGGCGGCTGGTACCCATGGGCGGGACTCGTCCTGTTCTCCGGCTGCTCGATCGGCGGCAACGCATTGCACGCCCTCATCAACAACGGGCTCGAACTGCCCGCATGGGCGCCGGCCACCATCATGAGCATCCCACCCGTCGCGATGCTGTACGCCACCCACCTGATCGTCATCATCGCCGGCGACCGGCTCGACAAGGTCAACGCCCTTATCGGACGAACCCTCGACGACACGGAAACGAAGACCCCGACCGAACCCATGACGGCATCCACGGCCGAACCACTCACGGCGCCGTTGTCGGCGCCGGTCCCGCCCGCGCCGGCAACGCCCGCATACGAGACGGTTCCGCCTGCATACGAGCCGGCCACGGTGGAGAAACCGAATCTGAGGGACTTCGCATGGAGCGCACCCACCCCCGCCGACCTCGCCATCGACGACACGGAGGCCGATGCCTCCCCAAAAGCCGTTGAGGCGAACGCCACGGCCGACGCCTCCACCACCGAAAAACCCGCACTCGACATCCAGGCCGATCCCCGGACCATGCCGGAGACCGAACACACGCCGACCATGACGGAACCGGCCGCACCGGAACCGCAGGACGAACCCGAGCCGGAATCCGTGAGCGTCGAACCCGAACTGGAATCCGAAGGAACGGCCGGGAACATCGACGGCCCCGACACTATCACCGTCGAACCATCGGCCGAGACGACACGGGAAGGCGAAGCCGACCCCACGCAGGAGGAAGCGGCGGACGGCACGGACAGCGAACGGACCGGGAAACGGACCGGGGAACAGGAGCCGGAACCACTGCCGGCACCCTTGGCGGCGTTGAGCAGGAACGAGGCAAGGGACGCCGCCAAATGGCTCGCCTGGGCCGACCGCATGCACGAGCAGGGACTCCCGCTCAACTGGCAGACCGCGCAGGACGCCGGAATCGTGTCCAGCACCAGCACCGCGAAACGACGACTGCGCGTCTACAGGCAAGCCTACCCGGACCGGTTCTAGGCCGGGGATGCGCAGCAAAAGGGAAGAGAACGGGAAGGAAACACCACCATGACAGGCCATGTCTACGTCTCCGACAGCGATCGGGAGTTCCGGGCCGTGTACGGCGTCACACCAGGCGAGGTCGACGAGGCCATCGAGGAGAACCGCAGCCGCATCGTCAAGAAGCTCAACGAGTGGGGCCAGGTCTGGGCCGTCGACGAGATCGTCATGAACATCTGGCAGGAACTCATCGAGGGCGGACTGAAACGATGGGCCGCATACGCGGACCGCAGACCGTTGGGCGCGTTCGTCAACAGCCTCGTCGACCAGAAGATTGGCGAATGGATGAACACCGACCGGCCCAAATACCGGTCGGGCATGACCTACGCGCCCCGGAACCGCCGCAGGAACAACACCCATGACGGGAACGGCGGGCCGGACGACGAACCGGACGCGGAAAGGATCCGCCGCCAGCTCAGGGCCGAAATCCGCGCCGCGGCCCGTGACAGGCTGTGCGAGCCGGACGACGTGTTCGGCACCGATGACGGTGACATGATCGGCGCCCCCGCCGGCGACAAGGCCAGCTGGCAGGAATGGCAGATCGGCGAGGGAACGCAGGAACAGGCCCACGTGTCCGACGACTACCGGGCGGCCATGCGCGCCCTGTCCTACAAGGTCTGCGCCAAAGCGGGCAAGAAAGCCTGGAGGATCCTCGTCCAGCAGGCCATGCGGGCCACGGGACCACAGGGCGACAGCCTGCGTCGCGAGATCCGCCACTGGCTCGAAAGCCGCCATTACGGCCACGACCCTTCGTTCGACGACTACCCGTACATCCTCAAAACCATCGACAGGCACAGGAGGAACCAATGAAGCGAATCGTCATGGCCCTCGCGGGAGGCGGAGGCGTTCCCACCGTGAATCGGCGGATGACGGCGCCGTGCGACGTGGGCATATACGCCGGCCGGGATCTTCCTTTCCGACATCCACGGGCCGGCCACGTGACCGGTGACGGCGCCTCCGCATACGGCATGGCCTGCATCCCCTCGATCAACGAGAACCTCAAAAAGCGACCGACACGAACAAGGAGAACGAATGAGCATCAACGCGATCGCATGGGCGAACGATTCCAAACCGGCCGGACCCGTGGAGAAACCCACGCTCATCGGCCCGGCCCGCCACACGGCCGCCAACGGCACCACCAGACACTGACCACGGAAACCGGAAAACAGCATACATCAAGGAGCATGCCATCATGAGCGTCAGAGCGGTGTCCTGGGCCATCGACCAAGCCCCGGTAGGAGGCAACACCACGGCCCGGATGATCCTCGTCAGCCTCGCCGACAAAGCCGACGAGTACGGCAGGGACGCGTACAAATACGTCTCCGCCATCGCGGACAGCATCCGCAAGTCCGACAGCACCGTCTCGAGGAACCTCGCATGGATGGAGGAGATCGGCGTCATCGAACGCGGCAACCAGCATCTCGTCGACTCGTATCCGGAATACGCGAGACCCATCGTCTACGACCTGCGCCTCGACCTCGTGCAGGAGCCCACCGAAAGGCAGACCAAGAAGGGCCGGCCCGGCCGGCCACGCAAGACCGTCAAGGACCCGAAACCGGCCACCGAACATACGCCCTCCCAACAAGAGGACAACACCCGGAGAAAAGACGATGATGTCCCGAAAGCCAATGATTCCAACGAAAATAAAACCCTCACCCAAAATAGGACCGGGTTTTTCCCGCAAGAGACGACAGCCGGAAACCCGGTCGCACCGGTGCACCCACCCCGGTCGCATCAGTGCACCCACCCCGGTCGCACCGGTGCACTACATAACGTCCTAAAACACCCTAAAACAAATAACCCCACTGTCCCTACGGGACATCTCCCCACGGAGGAGACGGATCGGGCGGACGGCGGGAGGGAAGACGAACCGCGGGCCGATGCCGCCGTGACGGTGCTCGACCGGCTCGCCCTGATGCGTTCGAAGCTCGGACTGTCCACCCCGGCCACGACCAAGACGGATCTTCGTGACACCGGCAGGCTCATCGCCCGCGTCACCGAAGCGAACGGCGGCGACATCGCAAAATCGCTCCCGCTCGTCCTCGCCGTGATCGACTGGATGCCTGCGAACACGTTCTGGCTGCGCCGTATCCTGACCGGACGCGATCTGAACGGCAACTGGGACAAGATCGCCAACGACTACGCCGTCGACCGGATCGAGGAGACCCGCCGGCACGACGAAGAGGCACTCGACCGCGGCCGGCCTGCCGCCACGAAACCGGCACACGTCCCGGACGGGCATGTGTCCCGCCACGTGCACACCGCGTTCTGCGGGCACGTCCTCGCCGACATGCGGCCGCACGAAGGCGAATACGACCACGAAGGAAGCCTGCGGGCCGGCAATCCCAGCGAATGGTGGATTGCCTGCGACAGGCACGCGGACGAGCTCAACCGACGCGACGGCATCGAGGAAGCCGACCGAGAGACTTCGATGCAACGGGACACGACCAGACCCACGGAAAGGGCAAAGCCATGACACGAGAAACACCGGATGACGAGCTTTGCGCCATCAACCAGAAAAACCAGACCGGCAAGGCCGCGATCCACGCGCTTCGAAGGGGATCACCGCCACCGGTCCGATCCCAAATCACGCCTCGAATATCCAAGACCCAATCGGAAAAGACGGACACGCGGACCATCCCGCGAAACATTCCAGGAAACCGATTGAAAGAGCACGATGATGGGATCCGTCCGACATATGCCATCATGCCGGATGAAAGCCCGTCCGCCGCGGCAGTGGACGCATTCGGCGCATCCCGCATCCCTGAACGGGACCATACCCCGGGTGCCCGTGACCGCATGGAAAAACCACTGAAAAGGAGAACGAAACAGGATATGGGAATGCATCTGGAAGCCTTCTGGGAACCGGACGAGGTCGACGCACGCACCGACAGGCCGGTCGAGGGGTCGCGAATGCTCTGCCGCCTGGCCGTGACCATTGCCATGCCGGCCGATGACATGTCCGTGATCATGGACGGCGATCGGATTGACATGACCATGACGCTCACCCCGGAGCAGATGATGCGCGTGGGGGAATTCCTGACCGTCCAGGCCGGACGTGCCGGCGAGTACCTGCACCGTTACCGGTATCCCGATATGCCTGGCGGCATCGCTCCTGGCGCCTATATCCGCATTCCCTTCGACTTGGAAGGGGCGGGACGATGACGGGTCGGGACATCATGGTGGCCGTCGTCCCGTGGCCGACACGCATCGACGGCGATGCCGGCGATCCGGAGCGTTCCGGGATGCGGGCGGACGGAAGGCTCGCCTACATGCTCACGGTCGAGGGGGACACGGCCGCGGGCGCGCAGGCCGTGTCCGTCAGGAGGGGCGTGACGACCATGACGGTCGGACCCCTGGACGCGGACCAGCTCAGGAGACTGGGGCGGACGCTCATCCGCAAGGCCGACGAGCATGACCGCCTGCTGGCACGGTTCAGGGAGTCCGACGACGCGTTCGGCCTGCGCGCGCAGACAGTCAGCCTATGCGAGATGACGGTCCACCCGTGATCTCATGCCTCCGGAAGTCAGCCAGAGTCAGAGGAAAATCAGCGCGGCTGGCATCAGGGTCAGCGGACCAACATGTCGAAACGTCCATCGATCTGCAAAGTTCCGCTATCTCCCGCCCAAGCCAACGCAATGTCTTACGGTAATTTGTCTCGGACTGATGCCTACCGGGCGGGTTCTGTCCGTCCACACCAGTAGACCTTGTCCGATTCCTCCACGCCCTTCCTATATGCGGCGGGAAGTAGCCGATGAAACCGGATACCATGGATATGAAAACAAGCCGAAGGAGCATGACAATGGGCAGCAGGATCGTGGAACGACTCATATCGGAAAGGGATGCGGGCTACTCCAACGGCATCTACGTGGCCACCCAACTGCAGTTCGCGTGGAACTCCAACCACATGGAGGGATCCACCCTCACGCCGAAGCAGACCGCCCAGATCTTCAACACCGGAACGTTCACCATGGACGGGACGGAACGCGTCAGCGTCGACGACGCGATCGAGACCAGGAACCACTTCATCGCGTTCCGCTGGATCCTCGACCATGCCGACGAGCCCGTGGACAAGGACCTCGTCTGCCACCTGCACGCCATACTCAAGAACGGCACAAGACAGGCCGACGAACCCGTATACAACGTCGGAGGATACAAGACGGAGCCCAACATCATCGGCAACGCGGTCACACCGGTATACGTGGCCCTGCCCGAAGACGTTCCACAGGCGATGGACAGACTGTTCGACATCTACGCGCATCTCGAGGACGATCCCTATCAGATAGCCCGCGCGCATTGGATGTTCGAGAAGATACACCCCTTCTCCGACGGCAACGGCAGGGTCGGCCGGCTCGTCATGTTCAAGGAGCTGCTGCGCATCGACGCGCTGCCCGCCATCATCCACGACTCGCTGCACGACAGGTACACGCACAACATGAGCAGGTTCCCCGAGGAACCCGGATGGCTCGTGGACCTGATCCTTTTCGAAAGGGACCTGTATCGCAGCAAGGTCCTGGACCGTGTGCGGGCGGACGTCGACTACACGTACAACGACCGGTGGAGCGAATCGGACCATACCATCCAGCTGAGGGAGGACACGGAATTCAAGAACGCGTTGGAGGCCCGGTCGAAAAGCACCGTCGACCAACTCCAGGAGGATATGGACGACCTGCTCTGGGGCGGTCCGGCGGACCTGCCGTATCCGACCGCGGAACAAGCCCCGCAGACCGGAACCGACACCACCGGGAACGGGATCGAACCATAGCCAGGCCGATGCCGGTGACCTCTACGACGAAGATCCCCGGTGTCATACCCGAATAAACGAATCCGACGGGAAGGACACGAAATCGGATGGAAACGTCACCCTCGTGATGGCCGACGGGGCCACCGTCTCGATCGGATCCGGAACGGGCATGGGCGGACCCGAATGCACGGCCAAAGCCGGGCGCCAGTCCAGCATCCCCGAACGCCGGACCATGGACCATCGGCCGAGGAACGACGAATGAAATCGGACCGGCCGCCCATAGCCCGGCGCCCATGGGGCCGATGCATCCCTCCAAGGCGACGAAACCCGCTACGCGCGCCGCCATACCCGTTCCCGACGACTGGACGGGAAACAAGCATGCGGTCCCGTCCCGTTCTGGATAACGGGATGGACGGGAGCATGACCCGGTATCTTCGCCATATCGGGGCGGGACGGCGTGGACATGACATGGGACGGAGCCTCCCGACCAACGGCACCAAGGAAGACTCCGTACCCTCCCATTCAACGTATTCACCGCAACCCGAACGGAGGGAAGACAACACATGTCCGAAAACGCGCAGACCATGACGGAATTCACATTCGCGCCAGGCGAAAAGAACATCGTCGGCGACGGGTTCAGCCCCAGCGTCATCATCTTCTGGCTCAAGACCTCAATCGCCGCGTCCAGCACCCGGATCCAATACAAGGCCCCGAACACCCTGTTCGGCCTGATCCCGCTGGGAGCGTCCACCAAGACCATCCCGTTGCGCAACGTCGCCAGCGTGGACACCAACACGAAATTCAACCTGGGCAGCCTCGTATGGGGATTGCTCTTCCTGTTCGTCGGATTCGGCATGTTCGACTCCAACGCGATGGCGGCGATCATCCTCCTGCTTATCGCCGCCGCGAACCTCGCGAACGTGATGAGCGCGAGCCTGGTATTCCGCGACCCGAGCGGCGGGGCGAACGCCATCACCGTGAGCGTGCTCGAGAAGGACAGGCTCATGGGCCTCGCCCAGGAGATCCAGGCGCTGGTGTTCACCGACGCGGACCAGCTACGCCACGAGGAAAGCATGCACATGGCCGAAAAGCAGTACGAGGCGCAGACCAACAGCGTGCTCATCCAGCAGCGGATGCTCGCCAACCAGCAGAACCGACCCGTTCAGGCGCCCGCATCCACCGACCGGGACACGGAACCGGCGCGAACGCCCGAACCGAATGAAAAGGAACCCCACGCCGACACGGACCAGCAGGATCGGCACACGATCTGAAACGATCCCACCCACACGAAACACGAGGGGCGTGACCCGATACGGGCCACGCCCCTTTCCCATATCCGAAGCCAGCGTCAGGAAAGGCAAGACCGACACGAAAGAAAAAAAGGGGAGAAGACCCACCGTTATCGACCCCCGCAAACGTGAATCCATAGGAGCATGACCCGTTGCCACGCAAGGACGGACGAGACAGGCCCCACGGCATGGACGACATGCCGGACCATCGGCATGGGGGAAGGAAGAATCCCGAACATGGAAGACAGAACAGCCGAACTGACCGACCGGACGGTGAACTTCGCGACGGCTCTCGCTGCACGGGCGCGGGCCACGGACCCACTGGACGGGACCGGCGCCACGAGCGGCGTGAACGCGGCATACGCGCACATGAGCAGGACCATGACGGAACTCGGCATCCATATCCCGCAAGAAGCGCCCCTCCCGCAACCCGGGCCCGGGGAATACGCGGCCACGGCCGAGAACCTCTACCATGACCTGATCGCCGGCAGGCCCTCGGCCGGTTCCACGGACGGACACGTCCTCATCCGCCTCGCCCAGGCCGTCAACCGCGCATGGGCGGAACTCACCCTCGCAAACGGAACGTCACAGGCATTCCATGCCGGCGACATCGACGGATGAAGGACGACGAGATGGTGAAGACCCTCGAGGCCCTGACGCACCTGGCCGGACAACTCGACGGGATCGTCCGCAACGAGCTCGAGACACGCGAAGCCATCGCCCGGATGGACGGACAACTCGACATCATCCGCATCCAGATCGGACGACTCGACCCACACGCCGCCACACGCGTCCACGGACGCCACGCACGAGGAAGGAACAACGCATGACCGACACGCGCACCTGCACCCTCTGCAGCTGTCCCACCGACCGGGAACACAGCGGCACATACATACTCACCCTCGTACAGACCAGCGGCGGAGTCAACAGCCAACGCCGGGAACTGACCATCTGCGACCACTGCCTTGAACACCGCGACACCATCGCGACCATCGGCCGCGGCCGCGAAGGCAGAACCGCGATCACCGTGAAGGGATACGTCCGAGGGAAAGGAGCCAGACAATGACAGCCTCACCGACGCCACGCGCCGACGACATGGTCAGGAACCAGGCCGTGGCAAGCCTCATGCGCCAGGAACTGACCGACGAGACACCGGCCGAAAGCTACTGCCTGGGCTACATGGCCGCATGGCATGACGAGATCGACTTCTGCATCCGGATCGAGAAGGAGCTGGAACGATGACCCGAAAGACCTTCACCAGCGAAGAGACGGCCATCCTGCGGACAAGCCCGGCGGTGATCAGGACCACCAGCCGCAGGATCACCTACGCCTCGTGGTTCCGCCGGTACGCCGTCGTCATGAGCCGGCGCGGGGAACGTCCCTCCGACATCTTCCGCGGCGTCGGGCTCGATCCGGGGATCCTCGGCACGAAACGCATCGAACGGTGCATGAACAGGTGGCGTACGGAATACGCCGGCACCGAGTTCGGCCCGCACGAGGTCGACGGGCTCCTCGGACATGCCGGCGGGTCGGACGCGGAAGGCCTCCTGGAGTCGCTGGACCGCATGAACGACCAGCTCGACCGCGTCGCCGCATGCGTGAACGTGGTCATCGCCCATACGCGTGACGTCATCGACGGCATGGACGCCACGCGCAACGCCATGACGGCCGCGAAACGGCAGTCCGCCCGGCTGCGCGACGCCATCCAGGCCGACAGGCGCTGACAAAGAAACCACACGACCGAGTCCGTCACCATCCCCGGAAAGGAAACCATGAAGGACCACGTCAAACCCAACGGCCCGGAAAACCAAGGAAAGGAAAACGACATGAAAGACATGAAAGACGAGACGCCGGCCGCATGCCCCATCGCATGCCCATACTGCCATGCCAACGCGGGATTCGACCGTGAACGCATGAACGGGATCAGGACCGACGAAACGACGCATGCCACATGCCACGCATGCGGCGGACGCTACCGTATCCAACCGGTTCACCGCTATCTCGTGGACAAGGAGCCCGAACGATGAGAATCACCTTCGACGAGAACGACAGAGCCCACCTCACGGGCCTCAAGGCCGTGGACCGTTGCGGCGAGACGCGCATCCGCCGGAACCACGACTTCGCCGAGGAGACCATCCGACGCGTCAGGGCCGGCGGATCGCCCACACGCCCGTTCGAACGGGCCGGCCGCGGGCCGAAGATCATCGGACGCAAACGCATCGAACGATGCATCGCCCGTTGGAAGGCCGCCCGGCCCGAAGGAAACGACGTCCACGAAACCACGGAAGAAGAAGAGGGGAAGGCATGAGGAACGACGATCCTGTCATGAAGGCCATCATCCTGCTGGCCGCCAGCATCCTGTCCATCATCCTCACGCTTGCGGGCTGCGTCATCGCCCCGGGCCTCGGATGGCTGTGGCTCGTCATGCTCGTGACCTTCATCGCCGCGGCGGGCTTCTGCATCCGGACCATCATCGGACGACGACCCCGCCGATAACGCGACGGCGACACGTGGACATGACGGGACGGGAAAGACGCCTGTCGGCGATCCAGGACTCTCAAAGACAGAAAACAGGCGACATGCGGCCGCGCCACATGCATGACAGACCCACGGCACGCAGCCAGGCCGCCAGCCGCCCGTTCCCGCCCGCATGCCCCTGTCTCGCCGGGGCATGCGCATATGCGTCGACGGCCCTCCACCACAAGCCAGGTGGAGGGCCGTCGTCATTTCCTCCGCACGGGAGCCGGCGGAACGCGCGGTCAGTCCCGACCGTCGGATCCCGGGTATCCGATGATCCGCTCGTCGACCAATCCGCGCAAACCGTCGCCGATCCGGTCCACATCCAACAGCCAGGCCGTGTCCAATCGTGGATTCCACAACCCCAGCCGGCGGATCGACCTGTAGACGGGATAGCGCGAATGCAGGCCCATCCGCCAATACGTCAGGACCTGCAGCGTGCCCATGGGGGTCGGAGGCCGCTTCGAGACCTTGAAATCCCATAACGTGTCGCAGGTGAGGAAATCACCGTCGCCGGAGGTTATCAGATCCGTGTAGCCGCCATCGAAATGGAAATCACGCCACACCACAGGACCGTACTCGTCGAGGAACGCGAGACTGCGGGCGACCATGCGCGACAAGTTCCAGCACGTCGGCCCGTCCACGTCGATACGCCGCGGCCGCCAGCCCCCGGGACCATGCCTGGACGCGCGGTCGTAATCCAACAGCATGCACGCGGCACGGATCGACCCGCCGGAGAACCCATCCACCATGGAAACGAGCCGTTCCGCCCTGGCGCCGTCACCCACCAGCCGTGCGCCCGTCAAAGGGATGCGGAACGCGTCGCGCACATCGGATCCCGTCATGGCGCGCGTCATGTAATCCACATACAGGCCGGCGATGTCGGCGGGCACGGTCTCCGCCACACGGTCATGCAGGGGCATGGTATCGTCCATCACATGACGGGAGAACAGGGAGACCGGCAGCAATCCGCCCGGAGGCTGGCGCCACGCATGCACGCGCGCGACCACGCTCATCGGATGCAGCCTGCGACGCAGATCCGTCTCGCGTCGCTCGGCCTCCATCATCTCCTCGGCCGACCGCAAATCGAAACCATACGCGTCCGCATCGCGATAAATCATGTGACCCTCACGCGGGAACGGGGGAGGAGAACGCCGATGGACGATAGGACCGGCGGCACGTGGCTTGCCGGGAAGCCCGGCACCGTTCCGAAAGCCTCTTCGCCATGCCCCGGTCCGCTTTCGGGCCGCTCGAAGACGGTGTCGTTTCCGGATTTTCCGGGAGGATGGGGAGGATTCTCCGGGACGAAGGTGAACGTGGACATCCGAACAACCATCGCACATCCCGATTGTCATTCGAAAGACAGCCCCGGAGAAGCCCTGCGGCCATGCTACACAGTCATATCCCGAAAATGGCCGACACGTCCCGTGCAACGGTGCGCCACACCACGCTCGAAACCGCATGCAAACTCGCCCTCGCGCTCGGAGTACGCGCCGAGGACCTCCTCGAGAACGATGCGCGCGAAAGCATCGACAAATGGCATAGTCCCGCCATCCCCGGCATCCGAGAGCAACATGAACGCGACCGACGACCGGACGGAATAGGGCCCAAAGGCTGCCGGGCCTCATCACCGTTCGGATCCAGAGACATGGAATTCAAGCCCTTCGAACCGTTCGAGCCATTCGACTGGAGCAACGAAGAAGAGGACGAGACCGAGAAGGATATCAAGGGCAAGAAGAAAGGCAAGGGCTCGGATGGCATGGGACTTCGCACTCCCATGCCATCCGAGCCCTCCCTTTTTATGTTCCCTCGTCCCAATCATTGCCGATGCGTCTTTACTTGGCCTCCGCCGATCCTCCCGCATGCGAAAGAACCGCACCTTCCGCTCATCGAATCTGAATTTCTCCAGTCCACCAATCGGAGTCGGTTCAGAATGGGTGGCACTCTTACGTCCTCGTGTCAATCAACGTAAATAAATGATTGTGGAGCACTCTTCACCTCGGGCGCATACTCCGACAAGGTTCGGGGCCTGCCAAAACGGCGTACGGATCGCAGTTCGATGGCATAGGCCGTCTCCCTGCCGGCAAAGTAATCCATGAACCGATCATGGCTGATACCACCATGCCTGTTCGTGCGCTTCCAGATGTCCTCCGGAGTGGATTCCATGATGCCGCCTATCCGTGCCTCGGCCACAACCCTGCATTGCGGTCTGGTCGCATAGATGACGAGGATATCCACATCCTTACGTTTGAATATCCGACGGCGGAACTCATAGATCTTCTCTCCGGAGAGGATCTTTTCAGCGTACTCCGGCTTAACCGACAACAGGGCCTTCACCATTAGCCTCTCCCATCCTGAGAATCGTTTCGAATGGATGTTCGTTAATTACCACGCGGGTTAGTCGCTCGTTGGCATTGATGACCTGCGCGCTGATGAGTCCTTCCCGGTTGGGACGATGGTTGAGGGGAAAGCCGAACAGCATCGAAATCACTCATCGGTGTTCCCCACCGTTCCGGAAATTCTCAAGCCCCTTCCCGTCTTCGGCATCCATCATCCGACTCTTTCTGGACGGTCCGCAATCATGCCATCACGCCGTAAACGGACCCTCCGCCTGCGGCTCCGGGACCATCCCGACAACGGACCGTGCCCCGCCATGCCCTGGCGCGGCGGGGCCGGGAAACGGAACGACACACAAGCGTGCCGCCATCCTGTGATTTTCTTCCGGACCGTTCGGCTACGCCGAATGATCGTAACGGCCTTTCGCATCCGCGCCACGCATCCCGAACTTCGTTCGGCGTGCTCGCGGACGCTGCGGCCGTCAGCGCCGCGCTCGACCAAACGGTCCGAAAGAAAAAAATTCAGGGACCAACCGGATTCAAGGAGGCACGACGATGAACGACACCGCAACCATGACCATCAGACAGACCGCAGAAGAGTTCGCACGCGCGAGGGAACGGCACGATTGGCGGGAAATCGCGGGCGAGTGGTTCGAAGCTCCCGTCAGGAGATGGATCGGAACCCTCGACGCCGACGGCGAATCGGAAGACGATATGGGGGACGCCATCATCCTCGCCGTGGGCATGAGGGAATTCCTCTCCCTACGGGACGTCATGCTCGTCGCCGCCATCTGCGGGGAGCGTGCGGACTTCACCGCGGACAGGGCCATCGACTTCCTCAAACGCCCGATGATAAGGAACAACGTCAGGTGGATGGAGGACATGCTCACCGAAACGTTCCACGGGTCGCAGGCGCCCGACCGGCAACGTTGCATGAAAGCCGTGGACCTCCTGCTCGCCCTCATCGGCCGATTGGACGGCGGGGACGACGGATGGCAGGCGCAACCCTATGCGACCGTCGCATACATCCTGTGGTGGCTCGGCGACGAACGCGCCCTGCCCATGGCCGTCCGCGCCCTCGCCTGCGACGAGGGATGCTCCCTCGCCATCATCGTGGCCAGCGCCATCCACCGCGGCCTCTACCCGGACTGGACGAACGCCGAATGACGGGCAATCCGGCCGCCCCCCGCACCGGGGGTGGCCGGAACCGCCCCGCGTCGTATGACCGCGGGATCGACCCCGCGCCATACGGCATCCCGCGTCCCGCGTCGGCGGGCCGGAGGGGACGTATCCGCCGCCCCCTCCCGGACCTCCCTCACGGCCGGAAACCCGATGTTTCCGGACCTTCGCGAAACCCGCGGGCCCGGGACCGGAGGCCCGGGCCACGCGTCCAACGGAACGGCACGCAGACGTGCCGCCGCCAATGGTTTTTCTTTTTTGCCGGTCGGCTAAAGCCTTGGATCATATCGGCGTCGCGGAACCCGTCAAACCCGCCGCGCACGGTCCCAAGGGCCCGGGGCGTCGCGTTTGACGGAACCCGCTCAAGGCCGATAACGCTTCGCTTGACCAACCGGCCAAAAAGGAAAAATCAAGGCCGCAACAGGATTCCAGTCAAGCGAAAGGAACAAGAAATGTTCGGATTCCTCAACCTCCTCACACCGGACGACCGTGCGGAACTCGTCGGCAACATCCTCCTACTCATCGTCATCGCGATACCCACCGCCGTCGTAAACGCCGGCCGTATCCGCCGACGCATCACCCGCACATGGCGGATCCTCAGGAAAGGCACCTCCGCCACCCGCATCATCGTCGGCCGAGCAGGCATCCGATAGGAAAGAGACACGTCGGGACGTCCGATATCAACGGGCGCCACCCGTGAAAAACCGGAACAAAGAAGGGCAAGAACAATGTGCAACTACAAGCTGACCGTCACCATCAGCAAGTCCACCGACATCGTAGACGGCGGCGGCTGGGCCACCGGCATGACCTGGCGCAAGACCGTCATCCTCGAGGAATCCGAACGGGCCGACGCCATCGCCCTGCGTGACCTGCTCAACGGCGGCAGGCCCGCGACCGACGACCTGGGATACCTCATGTGGGACCGCTGCTACGGAATGTGCAATCCGCAATGCTGGCAATGGGAACTCGCCTGCCGTCACAGCGCATGCGTCAACCAGATCCTGCGCAAGGCCGGCATCAACTGGCCCGAGGACGGTCTGCCCGACATCGACCTGCCAACCATCACCATCAACCTCGCGATATGCTAACCGGAAAGGAGACCGCCGAACTCGCATGGCGGTTGAAGCAGAAGGGCAAGACCCAGAACGAGATCGTACAGGAACTCGGCAAAAGCCAGTCCACCATCAGCACCGCGATCAGCCGCGAACGCAACCGTCGCATGGGCGAAAGCCCCGAACCGTCAAGGCCCGGCGACGAGACTCGCGGCATGAGTCAAACCCCGGTTCCCGACGGCGCATATGATCCCGTCATCCCGGCCGATCCGAGGTTGAGCGAAAAACAACGCGGACGGATCGGGAACCTCATGAGGGAGGCGTGCCGGCAGGGCGTCGCGCAGGCAATGAGCCAGTTCGGCATCGAAACCTGACGAATACCTTCGAAATCACCATCATCGGAAAGGAAAGATCCTTTGGAAACCGAACGCATCATGGAACGCGTGCGCAGGCTGCTCGCCCTCGCCAACGATCCGGCCGCGTCCGACAACGAACAGCGTATCGCCCTCGAACAGGCACAACGGCTCATGGACAGGCACGCCATCGAGCAATGGCAGCTCGAAAAGGACCACGACGACATCGAGATCATCCGCAAGAAGATCGACCTGGAAACGAATCCATGCAACCGTTTCATGGCCAGCCTCGCGTACATCGTGGCCCAAGGGAACCGCTGCCGTGCCACCTACTGGTTCCGCAAGGCCGGAAACGGCCGGAGCGTCATCACCGGAATCACGCTCTACGGCGTCCGCTCCGACGTCGACAAGACCGAAGCGATCTGGACCGCCATGGAAACCAGCCGCGCCGTCATGTGGCGGGAACGCGCCAGGACGACACGCAACGCGAAAGCGAACGCCGCCTGGAGGAACGGCTACTACCAGGGCTTCCAGGAGGAGATCGCCCACCGGTACGAGATCCTCCGCCGGGAAATGGAATCGGACGACACAGGCAGGGAACTGGTCGCCGTCCGCTCCGACCAGGTCGACGCGTGGATCGAAGCCAACGTCACATTCGCCGCCAAGCATCCGAAACTGGCCAGGATCACCCGGGCCAGCCGCGCCGCCTACCGGCATGGCCGCGAGGACGGATCACGCCAGGCGATCGGCCTGACGGAAACCGGCGGGACAAGCCAACGGACCCTGCAGACAAGACGGAACCAGTGAAAGGAAACAACACATGTATTGGGATCGCTACATCAACCGAAATAATCCACGTCGCATCGAACCACTCGACAAGCCGCTCGACACGTACGTGATGCTTGACACGGAAACCACGGGACTCCATCCCGAGGAAGGAGCCACGATCATCGAGATCGGCGCATTGCTCGTGACGCCGGGCAACGAGAACGCAAGGCCGAGGTTCGAGCAGCTGGTCGACCCGCAACGTCCATTGCCGGAATTCATCAGCCGACTCACCGGCATCAGCGACGGCATGCTTCGGAACAAGCCCACCGCCGATGCCGCGATGCTGCGCTTCCACCAATGGCTCGACGACGTCTGGCCGGCCGGCAGGCCGTTGACCGTCATCGCCCACAACGCCGAATTCGACATCGGCTTCCTTGACGCGGCCGAACGCGCCTATAATCCAGACGCGAACGAGTTCGACTGCCGTTGGCTGTGCACGAAGGAGATGAGCTGGGAACTCAACCCGCAGAAACGCCATCACCGCGTCAGCGACCTGATCGCCGACTACCACATCGGGGACGTCGAGGAACATCGCGCGCTGTCCGACGCGATCCAGGAGCAGATGATCTACCGGGCCCTATGCCGGGAAGCGAGCATGCGAGGGAGATGGGGACGGGAACGAGTCCCATGACGGGTTGCCTCAAATGGTTGGCGTCATGCGTGGCGGCGCAGCGAACCTGATAGGCTGAAGACATGTATTCATCGGGGTCCCCGCCCGGGTCCTTTGAATATGGGGTTGTTTCAGGGGAGGATTCCAACCTCCCCTGAAATGTTTTTCACGGGCCCCATCCCGATACTGGTCCATTGCCGAGGGGAGCGAAGAGGCAACCTCAAACGGCCGATCGCAGGAAGGATCAAAGGATCAAGACCCGCAAGCCACGGCATCCCGACCGGAAACAGCTTGCGGACGATGATATCAGCGAGGATTGAAGTGGAGTGAATGAGCCCGTCAAAAGAGACGGGCCATCCACGAGGAAAGGATCCATCATGGCAACCATCAACCAGATTCCCATGACCATCATGGGCAATCTCGTATCCGGCCTCGAACCCAAGCGCACGTCGGGCGGCAAAACCGTCGTCAACTTCCGGGTCGCGCAGACCAGCAGCACCGAGAGGAACGGCAAATGGGAGGATGGCGCGACCACGTTCATCCGATGCGTGGCGTACGGTCCGATCGCCGAGCACATGACCGAGTCCGGGATGGGCAAGGGCACAAGGGTCGTCGTCACGGGACGATACGTGCAGCGTGACTATCAGACCGAGGCGGGGGAGAGACGCAGCGTCTACGAACTCGTTGCGGACGATATCGGGGCGTCGGTACGATACGCGACCGTCCGGATCACCAAGGTCAACGGAAACGCACAGCGGTCCGTACCGGTCCAACAACAGCCGATGCAGACGGATCCGTGGCCGGCCACGACCCAGGATCGGTTCGCGGAACCGCAGGAACCGAGCCTCTGAATCAGGAAGCCGAGAATCGAGCCCATGACGTGTCCCGAAACGTCATGGGCTCGAATCGTCCGTGGACTCATCGCGGAGACACCGACCGTCTGCGGGCCCTTGGTGGATCTGACCGATATCGAATCAATGGACCCATGCGACCCGGGCCATGCGGATCGTGGGCTAAACCAGCGAAGCAATGTGAACCGAACCGATATCGGACCGGTCGAACGTGACCCGTCCTCCCCGGACCGATCGATATCGATGTCCGATAGGGTCAAAACCACGGGTCAAAAGACCCGGGTCAGAATTTGACCCGGTACGACCGGGGAGGGTCAAAAAGACAGATGGACCCGGAGGAAACGGCCCAATTCCAACGATTCAGTCCGACGGGTCAAATGACCCTCCGGCGATCCAAGCCGATCCGGCCCCGGATCCCGTGACGCCGATATCGGCTCATGGCAGGGTCAAATGGTCCGCAGACGGCCGGGTCAAAAAGCCGGATCAGAATCGACCCGACAGCCGGGCGAGGGTCAAAACGTCGCCGCACGCCACGCAGAGGATTACCGCCTCATCTCGAGGCAATGATGTTTTGGCCCCTCTCGTGTGCCGCATCCGGAACGGGCGAAAGACGAGAGGGGCCCGATCCGTTCATGGGCCTTCCGGACCGGTCCGGGCCACACGGGTACCGATACCGGCCCCTGACCCGATATCGGCGGGACGGCGATCCTTCACATGGGTCAAAACCCGCGGACCGGGACCGGATATGATCCGCGCCGAAACCATGCACTCAGGGTGCCCCTTCCTCCCGGAACCCGGAACCAGACCATCCCGAAACCAGCAGAACCGAAAAAACCAGACCCAACGAAACCAGGACAAGGAAAACACAGAAAGACAGACCAAGCAGAAAGAACCAGAAAAACAAGCACCCACACCACAACCAAGCCAGAAAAACCAGAAGACCAGAAAAAGACCCCGAAACCAACAAACCAGAAAACCCAACATCACCAAACGACAACCATGCGCGTCTTGCACCCACCCCGTTGGGGGACGCCGAGAACGGCGTCATTCGTAGGTCGTGTGACGTGTTTAGATGGGTTTTCGCCCGATATCGCGACAAACCGTATGGGAATCCGCGTGGGATGGGCATGGATGGCAGTGAAAAACCGCCCGTGTGCGAGGCCTGCGGCAGGCCCGTGACGGAGCGCAGCAAGGTGAACGGGGCATGGCTGAAGAGCCATCGAGGGTGCAAGGACCGGATCCGGACCATCAGGCGCAGGCGTGCGGCCGAGGAGAACGAGGAGCGTCTCGAGGCCATGTTCCTCGAAGCGTTGGAGGACCGCAAACGGGCCGCGAACCAGTGGCGGTGGCAGATCGAGAACCGCAACGAGCTCGCGGACGAGCACGACCGGGTCCTGGCCGCCACGCTGCTCGTGTCGTACCGGTGCATGATCGCCGCCATGAACGTCATGCCGTCCGCGCTCATCCAATATCGGGAGCCATGGGCCGTGGACCTGACCCGGATG
The DNA here is from genome assembly GCF_000513015.1 of Bifidobacterium sp. MSTE12. Lineage (NCBI taxonomy): Bacteria > Bacillati > Actinomycetota > Actinomycetes > Bifidobacteriales > Bifidobacteriaceae > Bifidobacterium > Bifidobacterium sp. MSTE12. The sequence goes on from NZ_AZYA01000011.1 coordinate 200,251, forward strand.
CTGGGCCGACGGACGGTGGCGCTCATCGCCCGACGTGACGGCTGGACCCACACCGCATTCTGGGAGCATGATCCCGAATGCGGCGAGGACGGCACGCTGACCCGCGTGGGCGCCGGGGAATGGGCCCTGCCGATGGAGGGCATGGAGGACGAGTACCGCGACGATCTGGATCATGAGGACGGTCGGGGCCGGCGGACGTTCTCGGACGTCAAGGCGCTGCAGCGGCTATGGGCCGAGGATCATGTCGGCGGCCAATGGGATCCGGGCCCGTGGCGGTTCAAGTGACGACACGGCAAGGACCCGGATTCGAAAGGAGGACAGATGGCGGTACATCGGATAGACGGGATCTGCAGGCATTGCGGGAAGCATACGCAGGTATGGGAGGACGGATACTGTTCGGGCAAATGCCGTCGCGGCGCGTGGCGTGCCGGCGACAGGACTGTCGCGGGCGTATGCGAGGTGTGCGGCAGGCCCGTGTGCAAGCCCAGGAGGGGACCCGTGCCGCGATACTGCAGCCGCCGATGCCAGCAGCGACGGTACCGTGAGAAAAGGAACGTGCGGGAGGCCGGCCGGCAGCGGGCCGGCATGGAGCATCTCCAACGGCTGAAGAAGGAGACGGAGGACCTCAGGACACGCATCAGGGCATGCAAGGAACACGAAAGGATCCTGGGCGAACAGGCCGACAGGCTCAAACAGACGTTCCGCGACAATGCGGACCTCCTGCTCAGACTGGCCGCAACGTCGGACAGGGATCTGATCGACGACGCGCCCCAGGGAGGCTACATCGACGAACTGCGCAAAGAGGAAACGACATGGCAATGAACCTCACCAAACTCGCGAACGCGGAATACACGCTGCACGACATCATGGAGGCACTCGACGCGGACGGGGCTACGGTCGGCACGGGACCAAGCGGATACTACACCGCGAAGGGCAACCCGCCCGGACGGTGGATAGGCTCCGGCGCCGAACTCCTGGGAGGCTCCGTCGGACGGACGGCATCGTCGAAAACGGTCCGCAGCCTCATCAACGACAGCCGTGACCCGTCAACGGGAAGGTTCCTGGGCGACGTGAAACTCACCAAGGGCGACGATGGCGAACCGCCGGTCGCCGGCTGGGACTACACCACCAGACAGCCGAAAAGCGTCAGCATCCTATGGGCGTTCGGCGACGCGGAAACACGCAGGGGCATCGACGAATGCCTCCAGAAAGCCACGGACATGACCATCGCCTACCTCGAGGACGAATACGCTTCGACGCGGGCGGGGCAAGGCGGGGTCGCATCCGTGGCATGCGACGGCGTCGCCGGATTCGTGTTCGACCATTTCGACACCCGTGACGGCGACCCGCAACCACACAAGCACATCACCATATCCAACCGCGTGCGCAGAAGCTCCGACGGGGTATGGACCGCGCTCGACGGCAGGAAACTGTACTCCAGCATGGTCGAGATCTCCGAAATCCACGAGAACCTCCTCCAGGACCTGCTCACCCAACGATTCGGATGGACCTGGACCACCAAGGTCAACGAACAGGGAACCAAATCCGTCATCAACGAGGTGGACGGGGTACCCGCCGAACTCATCGAGGCATTCAGCGGCCGTCACAGCGAGATCGCGAAACAGGTCGAGCAGCGGGTCCAACAGGAAGAGGCCCAGACCGGACGGCCCGTCAGCTTCCAACGACGCGCGCAGATCGACCTGGAAGTATGGCAGGCCACCAGGAAGGCGAAACCGGAAATCCAACCCAGCCTCGCGGAAAAACAACGGCACTGGTGGAAGAAACTCGGGCAGACGGCGCCCGACATCGACATCCGGCACGTGTGGGACACCGTCAACTCCCGCAAGACCAGCATGCTGCACATCGACTCCACCTGCCAGGAGGACATCAGCCGGCTCCTGCTCGACCAGATCGCCGACATGAGCCGAACGGGCAAGAACGGCCTCCAACTCGAACGGGAACTCGTCGACCTGTCCTACCGCAACGTATCCAAAGGCCGGACCACATGGAAGAAGACCAACGTGAGGGCCGAAGCCGAACGACTCCTCAGAAGCGTCCGCATCGACCCCGAACAGCGGATCATCGTCGCCAACCGGATCGCGGACCTCGCCCTCGCACGATGCGTCAAACTCACACCCGGCAGATACCGGATCCCGCAGGACGTCAAGGACAGTCCCACCCTCACCAACGGCAACGGCGTAAGCGTGTTCGACGACGACAAGCTCGACCTATACACCAGCCGGGAGATCCTCGATGCCGAACATTATATGATCGGACAGGCCGGGAAGCCGGCCGTCACCGGATTCACCGCGGACGAGGCCCGCATATGGCTGCAAGGATGGAACGAGCAGGCCGGGCGGAACGGAGGATACCCGCTGGCCGCCGACCAGTTCGAAGCCGCCGTCTACGCATTGTCCAACCCCAGAATGGTCGGCGCGGTCATCGGACCGGCAGGCACGGGAAAGACGACCACCATGCGCGCGGTGGCGGACGCATGGCGCGCCAAATACGGTCCCGACAGCGTCCTGGGATTGGCGACCAGCCGCAGGGCCGTCGGCGAACTGAGGAACAGCATCGGATGCAACAGCATCACCATCGCCAAACTCCTCTACCACAACGACATCGACCAGATCGAGCGACACCGACGCGACATCGCCGTGCTCGACCAGCAGATCCGGTCGACGCCCGACCCGGTCCAAAGACTCGCCTGCCGTATGCGGCTGAGCCGGATCCTCGCCGAGGAAAGCACCTACTCCATCCGGCCGAACCAGCTCGTGATCATCGACGAGGCCGGCATGGTCGACACCAGGCACATGGCCCAGGTATCAAGAATGGCCGAACTCATGGGAGCCAAGGTCACCCTGACAGGAGACCCGCTCCAACTCGACAGCGTCTCCGGAGCCGGCGGCATGCTCGGCTGGATGGAACGGCACGGCATGTATCAGATGCTCTCAAGCCTGTGGCGGTTCACCTCCAAGGCCGACAAATGGGACGGGGACCCCCACGGCGGAAGGGACTCCATCCGCAGATGGGAAGGCGAGGGACGGGCGACGCTCGAACTCAGGAAAGGCGGCGACCGTGCCGATCCCGAAAGCGTCGCCGCATGCGAACGGCTCGTGCAACGGTACGTGGACCACGACCGGCTCCACTGGGGAGAGGACGTGCAATTGGAGGAGGAGTCCTACGTCCAGTGCATCGAATGGCAGGACCAGGGCAAAAGCACCCTGCTCATCGCCGGCACCAGGGATCAGGTCAGGGACATCAACAGACGGTTCATCCTCGAACGACGTTCCAAAGGGCAAAGCGAAGCCGACCCCGCCAAAACCGTCGCGCTCCGCGACGGCCTGGACGTCGGCCGAGGAGACCAGATAGTGTGCAGGAAGAACGAAGACGACGTCACATCCCATGACGGCCGGACGATAGAAAACGGCATGACGTTCCGCATCGAAAACGTCGGACGGCGGGACGTCTCATGCGTAAGCCTGGCCGACGGCAGCCGTTGGGAGATCCCGCGGGAATTCCTCGAAACGGGATGCGAAGCCGGATACGCCTGCACCGTACACCGCTGCCAGGGCATGACCGTGGACCGTTGCGCGGTACTGTTCCCGTCCGACGCGAACACCCCATGCAACCTGCAATACGTCGCCGGCAGCAGAGGCAAGGAGGAGAACCACTTCTACTACGCCTGCCCGGACGAGGAGCAACGCAAGATCAGACACCAACTCTCCGGCGTCGAGACGGACCCCAAAGCCATCGCCATGTCGCGTATGAAAGCAAGCCTGCTCAACCATCCCGACGCCGCGACCGCCACCGAAACCCTGGAACGTGAACGGACGGACCGCATGGACCTCAAACGGCTCATGCGCGAACACGACTCCGCCGCCGGCCTCATCTCCGGCCCGCACCTCAACGCCATGCTCGCCAGACGCCACGATCCCAAAACCGTCGACAAAATCACCCGAAGCCCAAGCTACGAATGGCTCCGCGGCGTCTGGTCACGCGCCTACATGACCGACGCGAAACGCGCCCTCGCGATCATCGGCCAGCCGCTCGACCCCGACCGTCTCAAAGGCCGTCGGCCCGACCGCGACCAGCTCGTCGGGAAGATAGCGCGAACCGCCAGGGTTCTGCATCCCGACCGGATGGACGATACCACATACCGTATCGACATGGACGTCAGCAGGGACTCCGAACAGGCACGATACGTCACGGAGATCCTCGAACGCAGCGACATCCCCTACACTCTCGCCGACACGCTCGACGGCAAGGCGATCACCATCGACGTGGACCATTCCTGCATCCCTGCGGTCAAGACCATACTCGACGGCCTGTGCCAGACGGTCAAGGGCTTCGACCAGAGCCTGTTCCCCCGATGGCGTGAACTACGCAGGGAAGAGGGAAGGATCCTCAAGGAGAATCCCGACATGAGACGGCAAAGCCGACCCGTGGAACCCGACTGGGCCGCCACCATCGCGGGACGGCTCAACGCCGGACTGCTCGACCGGGTGAACGGCACCGTCCACGAGGAATGGTGCGCCGGCGTCATCCCGCGCATCCGGGCCAGCCGACACGGCAGCGAACTCGACATCGTAAGACAGAACGAACGACTCATCGAACTGAAAGTGGACGAACTCGTCCGCGACGCACAAGCCTCAAACCAGCCATGGACCGGACGGATACTCGAAGCATCGGCCGACGACCCGACCCTGTTCCGCGACGTCGTCGTCTACCGGGCCATGTGGCAGGTCGACGAGGAAGATGATCCGCTGGGGGAGCGACCGCCCGCGTCAAGCGGACGGCAGGAACAGCATTGGGCCAACCTCGACGGGCGGATCAACCACACCGACGGCGTCGTCAACCCCGGCAGACGGCACCGGCCATCGGCGAACCGGGACATGTCGGCCATCAATCATGCGGAGGAAACGTCGACGAGACCGGAAGAGACAACGGCATGGCAGCCATCACGGGAGCCTTCCGACAAGCCGCGTAACGGGTTGTGGATATAAGCCGATGATCCGGGGATGTCCACGTCGTCCATGCCGCGACACCCCCAGCCGCCAGTCTCCTTGTCGAGCGGATCGTGCAGGTGCGAATCGGCCAGCATCGGCCGCAAAGCATGTGGAGGAGGAAAAGGACCTCGAAAACCGGAAAGGACGGCGGACATGGCAACCATCACCGGATTGCGCGGATCACTCACGCATTGGCTCGTCCTGGCAAGCCAATGGTTCCACGATTGGGATATCACACTACTGGCATCGGCGCTCATCGTCCTCATCGTGATCGCCGGCGTGACCGGTCGGGCGGCTATGGTTCCACGACTGTGGATGCAACTCGTGTGGGGGACCGTGACCGTCGTCGTCGGACTGATCGAGGTTGCGATCATCTGGACCATCGTCACCCGCTATCTGCCGGTCTGTGACATGGGCATCCTGATACGAAACATGCTTCGACACGAACCACCGACGGTGATTGCATAGGTTCATCCGACGGGACCGACCGAACGTTTCTCCGCCCGACTGACCACATGCGCACGCCTCCGCAAAAGCCGACGATCCGACGACCCACGCGCGGACACGCCGATATCGGCACCGGCTTTCGTTTCGGACGCGAAAGGAACGCGGACGGCGGAAAGGCCCACGGCGGCGGGATGCGAAGTGCAAGCCCTCTGACGCATCCATATCGGGGACGAAACGTTCGAGGGGCTCGTGAACCCCATGACGGGACGAATGATCCCGTCATGGAAGGAACGGACACATGAACGACACCGACGATCCGGATACCGATATCGCCATCGAGATCCGTCGCAAGGAGGCCTGCAGGACCGCCATCGAGAGCATGGGCCGGATACGGCGGACGCCACGGAACATCCAGCTCCTGCATGACCTGGTCGACGAAATCAACGAGCTCAGGCCAGAAAGCGTGATCGGACACTACAGGATATGGCCGTCCGGCCAGGTCAACCGTCTCACCGCCGGATGGAACCTGACCGGCGAGGACGTGAAAGACAAGACGCGATACGGCGGCTGGGACCCCGAACGCGACACATACATGAGGATCAACGAGGACGGCGACTTCGAGGGACTCGACCAGACGGGTGCGGACCGACTCGTCTGGAACCATCGGGAAGACATCATCGCCGCAGCGTCCTGGACCCCCATCGGCATGTCCCGCATCGATCGGATCGAACGAATGGCGTACCCGGACGACGATCCCATACGCGACGCGCCGGCCAACATGACCATCGAAGCCTTGAATGGGTCTTTGCCGCCGGCCGATCCCATGATCCACCCCGTGTCCGCTCCCGCCGATGGCGGGCTCGGCATATAGGAGGGGCGGGAATGGACACGCTCATCGACCTTAACCGTCTGCGCGCGGACCTCGACGCCAAAAGACAGGCGTTCGGCGTCAGTTGGAACACGTTCGCCGGGTTCGCCGGCGTCAGCCCCGCCATGTTCAGCCGGCTCAACGCCGGTGCGACCATCACCCTCGACACGTTCGCCAGGTTCTGCGCCACATGCGGTCTCGACCCCGCCGACTACATGCCCGGTCTGGACGCCGAAGACATCAGCGACGTCATCGACGTGGCGAAAAACCGGTCCATGACGGCGACCCGACCCAAGGAGCCCGACATGGATGGCAGGCTCGAATATCACGGCATCCGGTTCACCCTCGACGACCTGCGCGGGAACATGCGCGCCAAATATCGGAACGAACGGCCCAGATTCTATTACGACATGCCCGACGGAACACCGCTCGGATACGTCATGACCCTTCCGGACGGCGGCTACATCGCGCGACTCGAAGACACGCAGGCCTGGTATGCCGGCCCATACGACTCCGAAAGCGACGCGTTCGAAAACCTGTTCCGTCTGATCGCACGATACCATTCCGTCGATGACCCGCCCGCGCACGCACGGGGCATCGAAGGCCCGTTCGACGAGCGGAAGGAAGCCTCAAGGCTCTGCGAAACGCAGGCCGCGGCGACGGGAGAAAGCCTCGGCTGGTATGCGTGGCCGGCACGAGACGCGGTACGGCAGACCATGGATCTCGCGGACATGCTCGAACGCCGATACGCCGACAACCCGCACGTCACCATCAGCATGAACGACACCGGAAACCCGGTGGGAACCACGGACCCCGCCCGTGTGGAGGTCCTGATCGACATCGACAACGGCACCGTCTTCACCGCGGGGGTCGACATGGATCCGAACGGGCGTACGCATCAGAGCCTCATGCGCCTTGACGGCGGCGAAACGACGAAAGCGGAACCTCTCGACGATATGCGGCTCGATGAGAAGGAGACCGTGGACCTCATCGACGTGAGAATCTACGAGGCCGGCCTGCAGGGCCGTGATCCATGGGAGGGCGACCCGTGGGCCGATAACCTGAGCCGATCCTTGGAGCCGGTCGCATCCGACGCCATCCAGACCTCCGGCGTCGACCCGTGGGCCGGCATCGGATCCGGTACGCTGCCGCTGCCCGATCCCATCGACGGTCCCGGACTCGACAGGTCCGACGGTCCCGGCCTCGACATGTAGGAGGGGCGGGCACGACGACATGCGTTTCGAAGGCGAACGCGAGGCCGGCGAGCCCATCGCCGGCACGGTAGCCGTCAGGAAGGCGACGGCGCGGAAAAGACGCCCCGACCACTGCCGGGCCGGGCCGATGAGATCTTCCCGTGGGCATGAATCCATGGGCGAGGCGTCCGACGAGTTCCGGGACGCCCTAGAGAGGGCTATGTCGCGCCAGTTGAGAGAATTGCTCGACTAGGATCCGCAATGTCTGTAGTCTTCACCAGATCTAGGCACATCAAGCCCGGCGACGAACTCTCGGACTTCCATTGAGGCAGGGAACCTCGCTCGACTCGTGGCTGGTCCGTCATGTACTCAACACGTTAGACAGGGTCACCACCGTCACCTACGTGGCCATGGATGGTGCCGGTGTGTTGGACGGCTTCTACCCGTTGTCTGCGAACAGCGTGAACTGCATCGGCATCGGTCAGCGTCTCGATTCGGAGCGACACCGACTGATCCGACAAGCGAATCGAATATGATGTAACGTTACTTGATCCTCGTGTACTCCTTGACAAGGTTCATGGAACAATACGTGGATACACAGAAGTTCATCACACAGGTCGCTGCTGGCGCCAGCCGTATAAACCTCTGGTTGTAGAAATCGAGGACATCGGGATCCAGGAAGCCCGCGCACACATCGAAAAATAGGTTCGATACAAGCATCAGTACGGAGCTTGCAAAGAACAGCATCCAAATGATGGATAACCGCAGTATGAGAATCTTTTTGTTCTTTGGATGGATGTTTCTCGAGAATAAGATGAAGACCCAAGAAACAATGGTGAATAAGGCGCCTGTCGAATAAAGCAGGCCAGGAATCTTGTCATACATGGCACCACCTCACTTCAGTTACAGGTGATCTGGCTTATTGATGTCCTAGAAGGTTCAAGATTGTATGGTGTTTTGAGAGTGCCATACCTGACGTGGCAATCAAATTGTTCTTTCATCATTTTTGATGCAGTCGGATAGGCTGTCCAATGGCGACTCGAACTAAATTGTGGAGGAATCGTTGCCCATGCCGATTCAGCATAATAATAGCGCGTTGGAGTGGCTGCAGCAGCCCACCAAGTAGGTTGCAGAGATAGCGACCACATGCCATCGCGTGCGATCCAAACTCCTCTAGAAAACCATTGATTTGACCAAGAACCGCGTGTAATTGCGTTATCTGTTTGGATGTTAGAAGATCGCTCTTCCTCTGCCGATGCAATCAGATATTGCATCACCTCATCTTCCGTCCTCCCGTATACGTTTTGCCTCGAATCTTGAACCCAAGAGACTATTTCCGATCTGTCCATTCCTATTTTTTCATATATCGACTGACTGTATTTTATGTCATCGGCCAATGCCGTGGTTGGAGTGATGACTACGATACTAATAGCTGTTACTACTGCAAAAGCGGACAGAATCTGCTTTTTCATATGTTCTTCTTTCGTTCAGGCCATCCACCTTGAGGGCATTAGGTGCCCCTGTAACACCTACTGGTTAGTGTAGATAACAGAATTTCCGGTAGTGGTCAAGTGATAATGTTTATTAGGCTAAATCCACTTTTTATGTTTTAATTAGCAACGCGTCTTTGTGTCACTTCAAGTATACCTATTTTTCAGCGATTACGATAGTCCTAACGATCTTATCTGCAAAGGTCCGTCCCCCGTCGTCCCATAAAGGCCAAAGGAATCCGATGAAAGGTGACACGAAATCGGCCAAGTGCGCTACCTCTCGTATACCCATTCTCATGCCGGATATGAACAGATTGGAATCCTGATCGAGTACTTGTATCCTCAAGAGGCGGTGTGCCCAAGACTGTCCATTGCGTGTAGACCAGGAAGAAATCACACGGACAACGACCGCAGAAGAGCAATCAATCCAGAACCCTATGGCCCCACCGGGGGAAGATCTTCCGCAAAAAACACTACCCACCAACTGCGATAGCAACGAGGCAGGTAATATTATACGGAGAATATAAGCTACTGCTCTGCGCCACCATATGTTCACTATTGGCACCCCCTTCTTTAATACTGACCAGATTAATGCCTTACCTCAGTTATAAATGGTCAGGATTGTGTCATCAATTCGATTAGCGTGTGTTAGCGATTTGACGGCAAACATACCCCCATGGCCGCGATCCTAACCTTACCTCCATAATCTCTATATATAATCGATATAATAAATCATTATATAAATCTTATTTGATTTCTTTTTTATGGAGGGGACCGTCGGGCTTGCCTGCGACCGTTAAAAAGCCTCGGCCGACCATGGGGTTCCAGATTTCCCGGGCATGCCGGATTGCATCGTGATCCGAGTGAATGCACATATGTTCACGTCATTTGCCCCTGTTTCGGGACGCATAGAGCATGGCATGAACCGCACTGTTCAAACACATTGGCAGACGCCAGCTGAAGAGCATCAAGCCGCAAATGGAGCGATTGTTCAAATTGCGTATACATCATTAGCAACAACACTGAATCAACGAGCTAGGGCGTGAACTTCACCGTTCCCGAAAAGTACCCGATCGACTGGTCGAACCCGAATCTTCCCTCACGGAAAAGGCAAGATAGTGGACAATT